>JALYGH010000462.1 GCA_030777205.1 Chloroflexota bacterium | reverse complement strand
AAGCGAAAGAGCCGGGCCGGAGTTTTCTCTCCGGCCCAGCTCCTGACCGTACCGATCGATCGGCCGATGGCTTAGCGGTAGCCGCGACCGCCGCCGTAGCCGCCGCTGCCGCCGCCCCGCTGGGTGGCGAAGCAGTCGGAGCAGTAGACCGGCTTGTCGCCGCGCGGCTGGAACGGCACCCGCGCCTCGTTGCCGCAGCTCGAGCAGGTCGCCGAGAACATCTCGCGCTCCCCGCGGCCGTACCCACCGCCGTAGCCGCCGGAGCTGTAGCCGCCGGAACCGGAGCTGTAGCCGCCGCCGTACGAATCGCCGCGGGCGGCCTTCCGCGCCGCCCGGCACTCCGGGCAGCGGCCGGGCTCATTGGTGAAGCCCTTCGACGCGTGGAACTCCTGCTCCCCGCTCGTGAACACGAACGCCTGGCCGCAGTCGCGGCAGGTCAACGTCTTGTCGGCGTGCATCACGCTGACTCCCTGAAATGTGCTTGGCGGGTTCCGTCAGCGCGAATCCACGTGGGGGGAACAAGACGACGCACTGCGCCGTGCGTTGCTGCCTGGCCCGGTCGGCCACCTGCGAAACTAACCAGCACGTACAGTGTATCCGATCCGCCGCTGCCGTGGCGAGCCGCACATGTTCCCTAGCGACGCGCCCCGGCCTCGTGTTTCAGACCGGCTTGACCGTTGGAGCTCGGGGCTCCGCTGCCTGTTCAGGAGTTCCGGCTGGCGCGGACGACGGCCTGCCCGACGATCGCGCCCGGCTCGCCGGCCGGGACCGCGTCGCTCGGAGGGGCAGCTAGCCCCTGCGACCGCGGCGGTGAGGAGTTGGTCGGACCGCGGCGGTGAGGAGCTGGTCGGACCGCGAGCGCGGGTCGGCCGGATCGCGGGGTGGGGCGACGAACGGTGGACCGTGGCCTCCCAGCGTCCCGACGGGTGCAGGTCGGGGACCCCGCCGGCGAGTGTCACCGCCGGCGCCTCGGCGACCGCCCCGGCGAGGTGATGCAGAGCCCGGCGACGCGCGCTTGAAGTAGGCGAGCCAGACGGAGTAGACGTTGCCATACCGGTCCCGGAGGTAGCCTGGATTACGCAGCCGGCTCATAAACGTGTACCCTCTCGCGCGTGCCGCTGCTGCCGCCCGGCACCGCGCGGTGCAGGAAAACGCATCCCATCCGAGGCGTACCCGTTTCCTCAGCAGGTAGGCAGGACTCGGCGTGGTGCCCCGGGGCGCCGTGGATCTGGATCGGCCGGACCCGCCTGTCCGTTGCGCGATGAGAAAGGTGACTGCGTGGCGATATCACGCCCGTTCGTGCTCCTGGTCTGTGCCACCCTGCTCGCCGTCGTTGCCGCCGCCCCGCCGGCTACCGTCGACGCGACGCCGGTGCCGCCGGAGCTCGTCGGAACGTCGGCAGACTTCCGCGGCTTCGTCAACGGCAAGTTCCTGATCCTCAACATGCATGGCGGGTTCTCGCATCGGTCCGTCGACCCGATTGAGGAGAACATCCGTTACGCGGCCTGGATGAACGCCGGCGCCATTCGGATCTTCGCCACTGATAGCAGCTTCGACAGCGCCCGGGATGCCGAGGCGCTCGGCAACCGCATCGCCGATGTCGCGCCGTCGCTGCGCGCCCACCGGATCAAGCTGATCGTCGCCCTCGCCAACAACCACCAGGAGGTGCCCGGGGAAGACCCGTACAGCGTCGGGTGGAAGGACGGCCACTGGCAGCACCTGCTGCCCTTCTTCAGGTCCTCCTGGCGCGGCCCATACCTCGATTTCAGCCGGCGGCTGATCCGGACCGTCCGCGACCGCGGCGCCCTCGACGTCATTCAGGCCTGGGAGTTCGGCAACGAGTTCCACACCCAGGACGCCCCGCCCGAGATCCTCGAGTTCATGGCGTCGATGGCGCGCGAGATCCGACAGCTCGACTCGAAGACGCAGATCTGGCCGGGCATCATGGGCACCCACCACCTCGACCCGTACGACCAGCGCTATGAGATCGCCCATCAGGTGTACTGCTCGGCGCCGATCGATGCCTACACCCTGCACACCTATGACTGGCTCGGCCCGGACCGCTGGGGCGACATGCCGATCCAGTGGGATCTGAACTCGGTGGTGACCCGCCCGTGCCCTAACGGGCGCCGGCTGCCGGTCGTGATCGAGGAGCTGGGGACCTCGCGCGAGCTGCCCGGCCGCTGGAGCGCCGACGAGGAGTGGCGCCGCCTCGATCACGAGCTGTACCAGATCCGGACGTTCCTGGCTTACGAGCGGGTTGCCGGGATTGGCGTGTGGTCGGCCGAGAGCCCGCTCAATGCTCGCAGTAACAGCCGCTTCGACAACCGTCGTGGGCTGACTTCGTACGGCCCGCAGCGCGACGGCAGCGGATCGTGCTACCCGCCGGCCGGGCATGTGCCCGGCGCCCGTTGCCGGCTGGAAACCGCCCTCCGCAACCTGCCCGCCATGCCGTAGCAGGCTGCTGAAAATCGGCCCGTGAACACCTCCACCACTGGCGGAGCCGACGCCAGGCGGTGGGGCCTCATCAAGTTGCGCGTTCGCCGGTCAGCTCAAGGCCTCGTAGGAGTGGCCCCACGACAGCACCAGGTCGAGCTGCTCGCCGTGCGTCGTTGCCGGGGAGGACGGCACCGCGCGCGGTTCCCGACAGTTCGGGTGATGATCACGGACACGGAGGGACGGGGCGATGCCGGCCGCGGACGATCCCGCAAGCCGGCGAGGTCGGCCTCGCCATAGCGGACGACCCACGTGCGGACCACGTTCCGCTGGCCGCCGAGCTCACGGGCGACCCGATCCGACGCCATGTCGTCGGCGGCCAGCAGGACGATCCGCGCACGCCGGACCAGCCCTACCGCCGCCATCGTCCGCGCCAGCGCCTCAAGCGCCGCGCGCTCGGCGTCCTGCGACTCAACCAGCCCTCGACTGCGCGGCCCGGACACGACTGCCGCCTCGACGAGATCTGTCACGTTAGGTCGCCACGCCTCACTTCCGGCAACCGCCCAGCGATTTCTGACGAGCTGTACTACTTGCGATTTAACCCGCTGGTCAGTCGGCGTGGCACTCGCGGCTGGCGCGCACCTCGGAGTCCGGGCCGCTCGGCTCGGGGTCCGGCCGAGGACCGGGGAGTTTTGACGCGTTCGTGCCGCCTCGGCCGTGGCACGCGCGTGCCAAAACTCCCCTCCCGCCCCCTCCCCGCGCTTGCCTCTCCGAGGGCGCCCGTTGAGAAAGAGCCACATCAGCCTCGTAGGGGTTAAATCGCAAGCT
>JALYGH010000461.1 GCA_030777205.1 Chloroflexota bacterium | reverse complement strand
ATCCCGCACATGCGCGACTTCCGCCGAGGTCAGGCGTCGTCGGAGGGGCGAGGCAGACTTTCCTTCCAGCCGGCCTCGGTGATCCGCACGAAGCGGGCGTTCGCCCGCAGCTCGTCGACCGTCCGCGCGTTCAGGTAGCTCATCCCCGAGCGGAGGCCGCCGACGAGCTGGTGGACGACCTTCGAGAGCGGCCCCTTGTGGGGGACGACGAACTCGACGCCCTCGGGCACGACGCCGGCCGCCAGCTCGTCGAGCTGCTCCTCCGGCCGCTCGCGCCGCAGGCGGTCGATCGCGACGGCCGCCGACGCCGACCCGCGGTACACCTTGTAGCGGGCGCCCTTGCGGACGACGGTCGTGCCGGGGCTCTCCTCGGTGCCGGCCAGCAGGCTGCCGATCATGACCGTCCCCGCCCCGGCCGCCAGCGCCTTGACGATGTCACCGGCCACGCGGATGCCGCCGTCGGCGATGATCGGGACACCGGCCCGGTCGGCCTCCTCGACGCACTCCATGACTGCCGTGAGCTGTGGCACGCCGACGCCGGCCACGACGCGCGTCGTGCAGGCCGCGCCCGGCCCGACGCCGACCTTAACCGCATCTGCGCCGGCCTCGATCAGGTCGCGGGTCGCCTCGGCGGTCGCCACGTTCCCCGAAACCAGCTCGACGTTCGGGAAGCGGCGCTTCACCTCGCGGGTCGCCTTGATCGCATGCTCGGCGTGGCCGTGGGCGATGTCGACGACCAGGACGTCCGCGCCGGCCTCAACCAGCGCCCCCGCGCGCTCCATGTAGTCGCCGACGGCGCCGATCGCCGCGCCGACCAGCAGCCGGCCCCGGGCGTCCCGGGCGGCCTGAGGGTGATTCGTCTGGCGCAGCACCTCGCGGGCGGTGATCAGCCCGCGCAGGCGCCCGTCCCCATCGACCAGGGGCAACTTCTCGAGGCGGTGCTCATGGAGGATCCGCCGCGCCTCGTCGAGCGTGGTACCGACCGGCGCCGTGATCAGCTCCCCGCGGCCGGTCATCACCTCCGCAACGGGGCGCTCGGGGTTCTCCTCGAACAGCAGGTCGCGGGTGGTGACGATGCCGCCGACGGTGCCGTCGCGCTCGACGACCAGCGTGCTCGAGACGTCGCTGCGCGCCATCTGGGCCGAGGCCTCCCGGATGGTGCGGCTCGGCCCGATCGTGTGGACGTCGTGGAGGACGTACTCCTCGGGACACTTGACCCGCGCAACCTCGGCCGCCTCTTCCTCGATCGTCATGAAGCGGTGGATGATGCCAATCCCGCCCTCGTGGGCGAGCGCCTCAGCGAGCCGCCAGTCGGTGACGGTGTCCATGTTGGCGCTGACGATCGGGACGCCGAGCCTGAGGTTGCGGGTAAGCCGACAGGAGGTATCGACGTCCCGCCGCGAGGCGATCGAGGAGCGCCGCGGGACCAGGAGGACGTCGTCGTAGGTGAGCGCCAGTGGAATGTCGCGCATGCCGAGGGAGCAGTATACCAGGAGAGCCGCCCACCGTCTGGCAGTGGCAGGTCGGAACGGCGATGGCGCCGCGGCGCTCGCCTCCACCGCACCCTCTCAGCCTCGCTGAACTCTGCACTGCACGCACCGAATTCTTGGGGTTGTTGGCCGGGCCGCGCCGCGTGCTACACTACGTTACGACACTCTGTGTGTACTCATCCGTAGGTACCCAGACTGACACCCGAGGCGCCGAAGCCCCGAACCGGTGGGGATAGGTGCCCCTGGGTGTCTTTGCGTTTTCGACGCGCCCACCCGCGCCCCGGTATACTCTGATTCTGACCTTGCCTGCCGAACGCCGGCGCCCGCGCGCCTACATTCGCCGCCCTGGCCAACGTCGCCCTGGTGTGGTGCGACCGTTGCGCTTTCCCGTCTTGATCTACGCCCTTCCCAACCTCTTCTCCACGCGGGAGGTTTGACTTCATGGCTATCGCCCCGGCCGACCCCAACTCGCTGGCCCTCACCAACGTGACCATGGCGCGCAAGTCGTTCGCCAGGATCGACGAGGCCGCCCCGGTCCCCGACCTGATCCAGATCCAGCGAGACTCCTTCAAGTGGTTCAAGACGGAGGGGCTGCGGGAGCTGTTCAACGAGATCTCGCCGATCGGCGACTTTACCGGTCGGACGATGGAGCTCGAACTGGCCGTGCCGGGCCCGGATGGGGAGGCGGGCTACGAGTTCGGCGAGCCGAAGCTTGCCGAGGACGAGTGCCGCCTGCGCGACCAGACGTACGCCGCGCCCCTCCGAGTGCGGATGCGGCTGCGCATCAAGGCCGGCGAGGCCGAGGGTGAGCTGAAGGAGCAGACGATCTTCATGGGCGACTTCCCGCTCATGACCGACAACGGCACGTTCATCATCAACGGTGCCGAGCGGGTGGTCGTCAGCCAGCTCGTGCGCTCGCCGGGCGTCTACTTCGACGCCAGCGAGGACCCGACCAGTGGCCGGCCCCTTTCCAGCGCGAAGCTCATCCCGAGCCGCGGCGCCTGGCTCGAGTTCGAGACGAGCAGCCGCGACGTGCTGTCGGTGAAGGTCGACCGCAAGCGCAAGATCCCGGTCACCACGCTGCTCCGCGCACTCGGCTCGCTCGAGGGCTCGCCGCTCAAGAACGGCGACAACGAGGAGCTGCTCGCGCTGTACGAGGACGTCGACCCGAACCACCGGTTCCTCCAGGCGACGATGGACAAGGACCCGGCCGCGAACCGGCAGGAGGCGCTGCTCGAGTTCTACCGCCGCCTGCGCCCGGGCGACCCGCCGAACCAGGAGAACGCGAAGCAGCTTCTGAACTCGCTGTTCTTCAGCCCGCGGCGGTACGACCTCGGCCGGGTGGGCCGCTACAAGCTCGGCAAGCGCCTGCGCCTCGATCCGGCCCCGACCGAGCGCATCCTGACCCCGCGCGACCTGATCGAGATCGTCCGCGAGATGATCCGCATCAACAACGGGCGGAGTCAGCCGGACGACATCGACCACCTGGGCAACCGCCGCGTCCGCGCCGTCGGCGAGCTGATCCAGAACCAGTTCCGGGTCGGCCTGCTGCGGATGGAGCGCGTCGTCAAGGAGCGCATGTCGATCACCGACCCGACGACGGCGACGCCGTCGAGCCTGGTGAACATCCGCCCGGTCGTGGCGGCGATGCGCGAGTTCTTCGGCGGCAGCCAGCTCTCGCAGTTCATGGACCAGGTCAACCCGCTGGCCGAGCTGACCCACAAGCGGCGGCTGTCGGCGCTCGGGCCGGGCGGCCTGAGCCGAGACCGGGCCGGCTTCGAGGTCCGCGACGTCCACCACAGCCACTACGGCCGGATCTGCCCGATCGAGACGCCCGAAGGTCCGAACATCGGCCTGATCGGGAGCCTGGCGACGTACGGGCGGATCAACG
>JALYGH010000460.1 GCA_030777205.1 Chloroflexota bacterium | reverse complement strand
CGGGCGTACTACGCCTATTGGCCGGCGCGCGCGGAGGTGATCGTGCAGGGCCTGCTGACCACGCCCCAGGCCATCCGCGACTACGTGGCGGCCTGCGCGGCGCTCGGCGCCGACGAGGTCTCCCTCAACGCGACGGTCGCGGACCTCGACCAGGTCGAGCGGCTGCGCGACGCCACGTGAGTTCGGCGGTAGTCAGCACCTGGGGTGCCGCGCCCACCACGGCCACCCCCGACACGGGCCTGCGCGAACCGGTGTGGGGGCGGAAATCTCGGTCCCACCAGTTCCAGCAGCTGCCTGGCATCATGTGCGGGCCATGCTCGAGTACCTGCTCCTCCTCGTCAACCTGTCCCGTGCGCTGGTGCGCAGCCGAAGCGACCTCGTCGCCGAGAACCTGCTCCTCCGCCAGCAGCTCGCCGTGCTGACCCGGCCCACCGGGCCGCGGTCTCGCCTGCGCATCCGCGATAAGCTCTTCTGGATCGTGGCCCGGTGGCTCTGGCGCGACTGGCGCCGCCACGTGGTCGTCGTCCGGCCCGAGACGGTCATCCGGTGGCACCGCCGCGGCTGGCGACTCCTCTGGCGGTGGAAATCGCGCGCTAAGGGCGGCCGGCCCCGGCTCGGCGGCGATGTGCGGGACCTGATCGCCCGGATAGCCGGCGAGAACCCGACCTGGGGCAGCGAGCGGATCCGCGGCGAGCTCCTCAAGCTCGGGATCACCGTCAGCAAGCGCTCCGTCCAGCAGTACCGGCGGCGCGGCCCGGCCCGCCCGCCGAGTCAGTCCTGGCGGACCTTCCTCGCGAATCACCGGCCGTCGATCTGGGCGGCGGACCTGTTCACCGTCCAGACGCTGACGTTCGAGACGCTGCATGTGCTGCTGTTCATCGCCCACGGGAGGCGCGAGCTGGTCCATTGGAACGTCACCGCCCAGCCGACCGCCGCGTGGGTCTGGCGGCAACTCCTCGAAGCTACCCCGTGGGGTCGCCAGCCTCACTACCTGCTGCGGGACCGAGATGCGGTGTACAGCGGCGACTTTGCGCCGCGAGCCCGGCGCCTGGGCATCGAGACGCTGCTCAGCCCGGTCCGCGCGCCGCGAGCGAATGCCGTCGCGGAACGGGTGATCGGGACGCTCCGCCGCGAGTGCCTGGATCGCCTCATCATCGTCAACGAGCGGCACCTGCGAGCGACCCTCGCCGAGTGCGTCGGCTTCTACAACGCCCAGCGGCCGCACCGGACGCTCCGCCTCGAGACGCCCGTCCCGACCGCCCGTCCCTCAACGGGGCCGATCCGCTCACGGACTGTGCTTGGGGGGCTGCATCATACCTACGAACGCGCCGCATGACCGCGGCCGTGCTTTGCCGCCCCCACAACACCGAGCGAGCGTACCTGCAGGACCGTCGTCGCCTCACGGAGGAGCTGGCCGCTCTCGGCGAGCCCGAGGCCCCCCGCGAGCTGGTAGACGCGGCCAAACTCCTCGGAGACTTCCCCCGTCTGTGGCGAGGGTCCGGCGAAAACACTCGCCGGGCCCTCCTCTCCACGATCTTCGAGGAGATCGGCATCAGACGAAACACCGTCGTCCGCGTGACCCCCCGCCCCCGGTACCTCGAACTCGTGACCCTCGCCATGCTCGAGGGCCTGGGTACCGGGGGCGGTTACCGTGGTCGGGGTGAGAGGACTTGAACCTCCGGCCTCTTCGTCCCGAACGAAGCGCGCTACCAGGCTGCGCTACACCCCGATGTCGCTCGGCCCGGCAAGTATACCGAAGTCCCGCGCCCTCCGACAAACCGCCCTGCTCCTCGCAAACCCGGGGATTGGCGCGTAGTTGGAGCGCACGGGGGATCGTCCTGCAAGAGGGGGGCGGTATACTGCCCCCAGGCTGCTTCCGCTCCCACGATGCGGCCCGGCGCGGTCGCGACCCACGGAGGACCCCTCACCATGGCCATTCAGACGCGGACCGGCCAGGCCGGTGGCGCGGCCGTCTCCCAAGCGAGCCTCGAGGCCAGCGACCCGGAGATCTGGTCGCTGCTCCAGCGCGACCGCCAGCGCCACAACGAGACCCTCAACTTCATCGCCAGCGAGAACTACGCCTCGCCGGCCGTCCTCGAAGCGCTCGCCTCCCACCTCAACGCCAAGTACGCCGAGGGCTACCCGAACGCCCGCTATTATCAGGGCGTCGCACTGGTCGACGACGTCGAGACGCTGGCGATCGAGCGCGCCAAGGCGCTTTTCGGGGCCGAGCACGCCAACGTCCAGCCCCACTCCGGCAGCACGGCCAACATGGCGGCCTACTACGGCTTGTTGGAGCTGGGCGACACGATCCTCGGGATGGACCTCTCCCACGGCGGCCACCTGACCCACGGCAGCCCGGTCAGCTTCTCGGGCAAGCAGTTCAAGTTCGTCTCCTACCACGTCGCCCCTGACACGGAAGTCATCGACTACGACGAGGTGGCGCGGCTTGCCCGCGAGCACAAGCCGAAGCTGATCGTCGCCGGCGCCTCGGCGTACCCGCGCATCATCGACTTCGCTCGCTTCCGGGAGATCGCCGACGAGGTCGGGGCGCTGTTCATGGCCGACATCGCCCACATCGCCGGGCTGGTCGCGGCCGGCGTGCATCCGAGCCCAGTGCCATACGCCGATGTCGTGACGACGACCACTCACAAGTCGCTGCGTGGCCCGCGCGGCGGGCTGATCCTCTGCCAGGCTCGACATGCCAAGGGGATCGACCGGGCCGTCTTCCCGATGCTCCAGGGCGGGCCGATCCTCGGCGCGGTCGCCGCGCGGGCCGTCTGCTTCCGGGAGGCGATGCAGCCGGAGTTCAAGACGTACTCCGAGCTGGTCGTGCGCAACGCGCGGGCGCTCGCCGAGGGCCTGCGCGGGCGGGGGCTGTCGCTCATGTCCGGCGGCACCGACAACCACCTGCTCGTCGTCAAGCTGCTCGACCGCCCGTACACCGGCGCGAAGCTGGCCGAGGTGCTCGAGCGGGCCGGGATCATCACCAGCAAGTCGACGGTGCCCGGCGAGACGCGCTCGCCGCGCCAGACGAGCGGGGTCCGCTTCGGCACGCCGGCGATCACCACGCGCGGCGCGACCGAGGAGCACCTGCGCCAGATCGGCGGCTGGGTCGCCGACATCGCCGAGGACCCGGACGACGAGGCGCGGATCGACGAGGTCCGGGGCCAGGTGCGCCGCCTGGCTGCCGCGCTGCAGCAGATCTAACACCTATATCCACCGCGCCGACAACCGATTGTCGGGCTCGGTCGTTATGCTGAACGAGGACGAACACACTGAGCGAGGTTTGACACAGACGATGGGCACGCGGGGGACTGCCCGAGCGTGAGCGAACCGGCGGAGTTGGCGGCGGGGCGGGGGACGGCTGCGCATGCCCTGCTC
>JALYGH010000459.1 GCA_030777205.1 Chloroflexota bacterium | reverse complement strand
CGGCCGCCTCGTCGACGAGCAGCGGCCGAATGACGCGCGCGACCTCCTGGCTGAGCTGCACCGAGCTGGCGGCGCTGCCGCGATTGGCGACGAGGATCTGGTTGATCTGGCCGGGCTGACCCCCCAGGCGCTGGAGGTCGTCCAGCGGCATCACCAGCGTCGGCTGGACGCCGCCGAGGTCGCCCGTCCGCACGACGGCCGCCACGGTCAGGTCGATCGGCTGCTCGTGGTAGTAGACCCGCAAGGCGTGGCCGACGTCCGCGCTGGCCAGGGCGGCGGCGTCGGCGTTGAGGATGATCCCGCCGGACGCCACGTCGGCCAGCGAGACCGCCTGCCCGGCCGGCGTCTCGAGGCGCCCGAACACGGCCGGATAGTCGCGCGGGAGGGCGTAGAGCCGGACCTGGGCCTGGAGCTCCTGGGTCGTCAGGTTGACGACCACCACCTCGTCGACGATGGCCGGCGCCAGCCCGGCGATCCGCTCCTCGTCGTCCAGGGCCGCGCGCAGCCGCTCGTACTCGCCGATGTCGAACGAATCGAGCGCGCCGGTCAGGAATGTCCCGTTCGCGACGGCCTGGGCGCCCTCGACCCCGAAGCGCCGCACGGTGGCGCGCGGCTTGACGATCACTTCGTCGGCGCGGCCGACGGTGCCGGCCACCAGCGAGCGCACCGTGTAACTCATCGTGTCGCCGGTGTTCAGCGCGGTCGTCACGATCACCGTCGCGAGCGCCAGGCCGAGCGTGATGAGCGCCGACTGGGCCCGCCGGCGGGGGATGTTGCGCACCGCCAGCGCCAGCAGCAGCCGGTTGCGCAGCGCCAGGATGGCCAGCGTCGCGAGACCGACCACGAACAGCGCCGCCGTGACGGCGACGACGGCGGCCATCGGCACGCCGAGGATGCTGTCCACGCGCTAGCCCGCCGTCCCGGCCTCGGGAACGAGCCGGGTCGGTGGCGACGGCCGCTCCTCGCGGACGATCCGGCCGTCGCGCATCCGGAGGATCCGGTGGGCGCGCTCGGCGACCTGGGGCGCGTGGGTGACCAGGACGAACGTCTGCTGCTTGGTCGCGTTGAGCGCGACGAGCAGGTCGAGGATGTCCTCGGCCGACTCGGAGTCGAGGTTGCCGGTCGGCTCGTCGGCCCAGACGACGGCCGGGTCGTTGACGAGGGCGCGGGCGATGGCGACGCGCTGCTGCTGGCCGCCGGACAGCTCGCTCGGGCGGTGGCCGGTTTGGGCGCTGAGCCCGACCGCGTCCAGGACCGCGCGGGCACGCTCGCGGGCCTCGCGGCCCCGCACGCCGGCCAGGAGCAGCGGCAGCTCGACGTTCTCGACGGCGGTGAGGACCGGCAGCAGGTTGTACGCCTGGAAGACGAACCCGGTCGTCCGGGCGCGGAACTCGGCCTTCTGGTCGTCGCTCATCCGCTTCAGCAACGTCCCGGCCAGGAGCACCTCGCCGGCGTCGAAGTCGTCCAGCCCGGACAGGCAGTGCAGCAACGTCGTCTTGCCGCAGCCGCTCGGGCCCATGATCGCCACGATCTCGCCGCGCTCGACCGTCACGTCGACGCCGCGGAGGGCTTCGACGATCACGCTCCCGATGTGGTAGCGCTTCTGCAGGCCGGTCGCGCGGATGATCGGCGTATCGATGGTCGCCAACCCGTTCAGCACGCCCGCGTCACCTCGCCGCGATCCGCTCAGCGGCCGCCGCCTGGAACCGGTCGGCGAGCCGGACGTAGCCGGCCGTGCTCGGGTGGAACCCGTCCGCGCTGACGTACTCCGGATGCTCGGCAAGCTCGCTCCAGGCATCGGAGAGGTCGACGAGCTGGGCGCCGTTCCGCGCGACGACCGCTTCGATCGCCGCGTTCCAGCGGGGGATCGGAGCCAGGTTCATGCGGGCCGCCGCCGGCAAGGCCGACAGGTCCGGGACGTTGCCGACGAGGATGACGGCATCGGTCCGCTCGCGAAGGGTCCGCAGCAGCGTGTCGAGGTCGGCCGCGTATCGGTCGAGCGGCACCCGCGCGTTCAGGTCGTTCACCGCCAGCCAGACCGTGACCAAGTCCGGGTCGGCGGCGAGGGCGACCGGCAGTTGTTGCTCGAGCGCCTGGTGCAGCAGGCTCCCGCTCACGCCGAGGTTCACCAGGCGGCTGCCCGCGGGCAGCCGGGAGTGGAGGACGGCGACCCAGCTCTCGCGCTCGGGCGCGGCGGCCCCTACGCCGACGCTGTCGGAGGCGCCGAGCGCCACGTACGTCAGCGGGCGCACGCCCGCGTTGGCCGGCGGCATCCCCGGACGCCAGCCGCCGACGAGCACGAAGCCGACGGCGATGAGGCCCAGCAAGCCGACGGCGAGGGCGGAGGATCGACGCACCATGACCTTAGAAGGGTACCGGCGCGCGGCGGAATCCGGCAGGGATTTCGTCCGCCCGGCCGCTCCGTACTCGGCGACCGGCGGCCCTACTGCTCCCGCGGCCACGTGGGTCGTCGCCGTGGGCTCAGTCCGTGCCGCGAGCGTACGCGATCAGCGGCGCGCCTCGGGCGTGGCGAGCAGGACGACGCGCGGCTCGTCGGGCAGGCTCGACTTGGTGACCGAGAGCCGCGGCAAGGTCGTCGGGTCGTCGACCGCCATCTCCTTGCAGAAGCGCTCGACGGACTCCAGCCCGAGGGACGGCGCGCCGTAGTGCATCGGGATCACGACCTTCGGCTCGAGCTGGCTGACGACCTCGACCGCCTCGGCCGCGTCGATCGTGCACTGGCCGCCGACCGGGATCAGGACGACGTCGGCGTCCTTCAGTGCCTCGATCTGGGCCGCGTTCAGGGTGTGCCCGAGGTCGCCCAGGTGGCAGACGCTGACGTCTTCGAGGTGCACCATGAACGCGGTGTTCTTCCCGTGCTCCTTGCCCTTCTGCTTGTCGCGGTACGTCTGGACGCCCTCGATCAGGGCGCCGCCGACCTCGTACTCGCCGGGCCCGGTCAGCGTCCGGACCCGTCCGGCGGCGGGCTGGATGGCGGCCGCATAGCTGTGGTTGGGATGGTCGTGGGAGATCGTGACGATATCGGCGTTCAGCTTGAGCGTCGGATAACCGAGACCGCGGCCGTATGGATCGGTGACGACGGTGACGTCGCGGCCGCGGATGCGAAAGCAGGAGTGCCCGAGCCAGGAAATATCCAAAGCCTTACCTCATCACGGGAAAGCGAATCCGCCGTCGATTCTACCACCCGCCCTCGAGGCCGGCCCACGCTCGGACAGCCTACCGATCCACGCGGGCGACGAACTTGGCCGCCACCCACCCGCTCGCTCCGCCCGGCTCGCGGACGTTCCGCCAGGTCATGCCGTCGGTCAGCTCGTCGGCGCCGACGAGCTCGAGCACCGTGCCCTCGGGCAGCGTCTTGACCCGCGGCGCGCGCGCACCGGCCTGCGCGCGCAGGTTTACGCCGACCCCGTTCGTGCCGGTCACGCGGACGCGCTCGACGACCGGCGCGGACTCCGGCTGGACGGCCGGCTGGGGGATTGGCGTCGGGACGACGGCCGGCTCGGGGACTGCCTGTATTCCGGCGGCGGCCTGGGCGACGCGGGCGTCGAAGCGGCGGGGCTGGGCAAGCCAGGACACGCCGACGACCACGACGACTGCCAGCACGAGGCCGACGACGGCGGATGGCCAGTGGATCGGCGCCTCGGGCGCCGCGACCAAGTGACGCTCGAAAACCCTGTTTTGCGGAAACGCGACGCTCATGCCGGTCCTGACACCCCTTCGGTGACGGAATCGCGGCGACCTCTCGGCCACCCGGGGCTGGGCCCGAGACGATGCTCGCGACCCGTGCGCAGCGTACGGCACAACCGTCCCTGGAACAAGCAGGCCGCTATCACGATGCGGATACAGCGCGTCGCGCCCGCCACATCGGCCCTGCTACCATCCGCAACGGATGTCGACCGCACGCCCTGGTCCGCCGAACGACCGCCGAATGCGCGCCGTGCTGCGCGTCCTGTCGCGTCGCCGGTTCATCGCCGGCCTGCTGGCCTCGACCGCCTGTTCGCTCCCGGTGCCGTCCGAGCCGGCCGCGCCCGCCCCGCCGGTGGTTGGCGCGACCGCCGGCCGGGCGCCGATCAGGATCGGGCTGCCGGTCAGCCTGAGCGGTCGATTCTCGCGCGAGGGCCAGCTCCAGCTTGCCGGCTACGAGACGTGGCGCCAGGCCGCGAACGAGCAGGGGGGCGCGCTCGTGGGGACCGAGCGGCTCCCGGTCGAGCTGACCGTCGCGGACGACCAGAGCGAGCCGCTCAGTGCCGTCCGCCAGGTCGAGCAGCTCGTCCGCCAGGAGGGCATCAGGCTGTTCCTCGGCTCAGTCTCCAGCCAGATCGCGCTGGCCGCGGCGACGGCCGCCGAGCGGCTCGGCGCGCTCACGCTCGCCCCGGATGCGTCATCGCCGGGGGTCTACGGCCATGGCCTGCAGCTCCTCGTTTCGATCCTGCCCACCGAGGACCATTACTTCGACGGGCTCGCCGAGCTGGCCGCCGGGGTCGCCCCGCGGGCGCGGCCGATCGGGCTGCTGATCTCGGATGACCCGTTCTACAACACGGCGGCGGAGGGGCTGCGCGCGCGGGCCGCGGCGCTCGGGATTCGCGAGGTCCTGGTCGAGCGGTTCGCCGCGCACGAGACCGACCTGACGCCCCAGGTCGGCCGGCTCGCGCAGGCGCGACCGCGCTGCTTGATCGTGGCGGGCGGCGCGGATCGGATTCGCGGGCTGCTCCCGACGCTCCGCGAGCTGGAGTTCAGCCCGCCGATGCGTGCCCTGGTGCCGATCGACCCGGTTGGCGATGGCCGGCTGCCGCCCGAGCTCGACGGCGCGCTGAGCGTTGACTGGTGGTCGCCCGAGCTGCGGTCGAGCGGGCCGGTGCTCGGCTCGGCCCGCGAGTTCGCGGCGCGCTTCCGGGCGCTCCACGGGTACCCGCCGAACAGCTACACGGCCGCCGCGGCCGCTGCGGGACTCGCGCTGCAGCTCGGCATCGAGCGCGCCGACAGCACCGATCCGCGCCTGGTGCGCGCGTCACTCGGCCGCCTGGATGTGAGGACGTTCTGGGGCCGGCAGGCATGGGACGCCGATGGCCGCGCCCGGGGGGAGGTTCCGGTCCTCCAGGTGCAGG
>JALYGH010000458.1 GCA_030777205.1 Chloroflexota bacterium | reverse complement strand
GTCGTGGCGCCGTGCGCGTTGCGCGTCCTGCTGATCGTTCCGCGCCAGATCCGTGGCGTCGGCCTCGCGGCCGGGGCCTGCTCAGCGCAGCCGGGCCAGCGCCGCGCCGCCCGTCACCCGTTCCCAGGAGAACATCGGATGCCAACGGCGCCGCGGCTCTCCCTGTAGCCGCTCCAGCACCACCGCCCCGATCACCGAGCCGAACTTGAACCCGTGGCCCGAGCCGCCCGTGACCACGAAGATCCGTCGGTCGCGCGGGTGGAAGTCGAGCAGGAAGTCGCTCGACGGCGAGAGGTTGTACATGCAGCTCTCGGCTCGCGTCGGCAGGCTGGCCTGATCGAGCCCCAGGTGCGCGCGGAGGAATGCGCGCGTCCCGTCGACGAAGCCGGGCGGCGTCGTTGCACGGTCGAAGTCCGCGGTCATGACCGGCTCGCCGTGGACATGCTGGGCGACCTTGAAGGCGTCCGTGCCCCAGGCCGGGAAGCCGTAGAAGCCCTCGTCGGGGCAGGAGAAGGCCGGGAACGTCGGGTAGCGGAACTCCGGCGGCGTCTCGGCGAGGTACATGATGCCCTGCTGCGTCTGGACAAGCGTCGATTCGAGCTCGGGCAGCAGGCGCTTCGACCAGCCGCCGAGCGCCAGCACCGCCCGCTCGCCGCGCAGGGCCTCGCCGCTCACCGTCCGGACGATGACGCCCGCTGCCTCAGTTTCGACGGCCGTCACCTCGCGCTCCGGCAGCACGACGGCACCCGCTCGTTCGGCCAACGTCCGGAGCGCGACGACGCACGCGCTCGCCCGCAAGAAGCCGGCGTCCGTCTCGAGCAGCCCGCGCCTGGCCAGCTTGAACTGTGGGAAGCGCGCCCGTACCTGGGCGCCGTCCAGCCGCTCGATCGGCGCGCCAATCTGCCGCGCGACCCCCTCCAGCTCGTCGAGGTACGGCTGCTCGGCGAGGGCCGTGTACGCCAGGTTGCCGGAGGGGATGAACAATTCGGCGCCGGTCTCGCGCTCGACCTGCCGCCATGCGGCCATCCCCTCGCGCGCCAGCGCGGCGTAGTGGGGCTCGGTGTACGTCGAGCGGATCTTGCGCGACGGCCCGTACGACGCCGCGACCCGATTCGGGATCGGACCGCGCTCGACGACGACCGTCATCAGCCCACGGCGGCTCGCCGCGAGCGCCGTCCCGAGGCCGAACACCCCACCCCCGACGACGAGGAGGTTGTGCCGATCGCGGGCCGCTGACGTCGTCATGCGCAGAGCTCCAGCCGAGATGGAGTCGTGCCTGGCCGCCTGTCTCGCGCAGACCGGCGGTCTCGACGATGATACACGGGGCCGTCCCGCGCCCGTGCTACACTCCGGCCGGGACGGCCATGACATTCACCGTCGACGACTTCGAGGATCTCGTGCGGCTGCTGGAGCAGCGCCCGGAGTGGCGGGCGCGCCTCCGGGAATTGCTGCTGCCCCGTGAGCTGCTCGAGCTGCCCGAACTCGTCCGTGACTTGCGGGCGCTCATCGCGGCCGTGCAGCAGCAGCTCATGCGGGTCGAGGCTCGCGTAGAGGCTGTCGAGGTGCGAGTTGGCGCCGTCGAGACGAGCCTCGCTGAATTCCGTCAGGATGTCGATCGCCGGTTCGCGCTCGTGGACGACCGCTTCGACCAAGTGGACCGACGCTTCGAGCAGGTGGACCGGCGATTCGACCAAGTGGACCGACGCTTCGACCAAGTGGAGAGCAGGCTCGACAATATCGTGGAAGATGTCGGCTGGCTCCGGCACACTGCCGTCCGCCGGGACACCGATATCTCTGAACTGAAGGGCAGGGACATGGAACGGCACTATCGGGACCGTGCCCACATGTTCGACCACCTAATCCCTGCACCGGTCCCGCTCACTTCGATCGAGCTGGGCACCTGGCTCGGCGCCCAGGTGCAAGCCGGGCATCTGAATCCAGCTGAGTACCAGCGGATCCTCCGTGTGGACATCGTATTCCGCGGCGGCGACCCGACCAACCCCGAGTACCTGGCCGTCGAGGTCTCTTGGGCAGTCGATGAGTCGGACGTCCGACGCGCTGTCCAGCGAGCCGCGGTCCTCCGCAAGACCGGGGTGCGCGCTCGCGCGGTCGTCGCCGGTCGGCGCATCGAGCCGGAGGCCGCCGCGCTCGCCGAGCGCGAGGGCGTCGCGCAGGTCATCGAAGAGGAGCTGGATGCCGAGGACGATGGGGTCACGAGAGCCTCATCGGGGTAGGCGCCGATCACTGGGGCGACGAAGGGGGCCGTCCTCGCCGGGGCTCGGCATCCGGGAAGCGCCGCCGGGTGACCTCGCGGCCGGCGGCGTCAGCGAGCGGCGAGCGTCCCGTGCACCAGCCGGACCAGCTCGTCGACGTCGAACGGCTTGTGCAGGTACGCCCGGGCGCCGATCCGCGCCGCCTTCTCGGCCGCCCGGCCGTCGGCGCTAATCACGATGATCGGCAGCGGCTCGCCATAGTGGGCGCGGAGCCGCACCGCGACCTCCTCGCCACTGATAATTGGCAGGCCCATGTCGAGCACGATCAGGGCCGGGCGCACGCGCGTCGCGCAGTCCAGCGCCCGCTGACCGTCCGCGGCGGCCTCGACCGGTAGCCCCTCGTCTTCGAGCAGCCAGGTGACGACCTCCCGGATCTCCGGATCGTCGTCGACGACAAGTACCCGCGCCGCCTCCGTCATGGCCGCCCCTCCGGCTCAGCCCACGTCTCGCCGGCCCCAGCTCGCGCTCGAGCGCTCGAACGTTGCCGCGACGAGCCCCATCGCGATCAAGATGCCGCGACGGCGGGCGACCGGTCGCCGCACGGTGCCTCGGTTCGCCCCACCTCGGCCTGGAGCGGGAGCCGGACGGTGAACGTGCTGCCCTTGCCCTCGCGGCTCTCGACCGTTAGGCTGCCGCCGTGCTGCTCGACGATCTGGCACGCCCCGGCCAGACCCAGGCCGGTCCCCTCGATCGTCCCGGTCACGTTGCTGCCACGGAAGAAGCGCTCGAAGACGTGCGGCAGGTCGTCGGCCGGGATGCCGACCCCCTGGTCCTGGACGTCGAGCGCTACCCAGTCGGCGTCGTCGCGCCGCTCCTCGCGTACCCGGACGGTGATCCGGCCGCCATCCGGACTGAACTTGATCGCGTTCGATACGAGGTTTGAGAGGACCCGCTCCAGGCGCGGCCGATCCCACTCGCCGACCGATTGCGTCGTCTCGACCTCAACGCGGAGCTCGTGGCGGTCCGTCGCCGGCTGATAGTCGGCGACGACCTGTCGCGCCAGCTCGACCAGGTCCATCGTCTCGCGGTCGAGCAGGAGCGGCCGCCCCATTTGGAGCCGCGCAACGTCGAGCAATTCATTGATCATGCTCGTGATGCGGGTCGTCGTCTGGTCGATCGCGCGCAGGCCGTCGAGCAGGGCAAGACCGTCGGCGCCTTCCACCCGCGCGGCGCGTCGCTGGAGCATCTGCGCCCGCGCCTTGATCGAGGTGAGCGGGTTCTTCAGGTCGTGCGAGGCCGCCGCCAGGAACGCATCCTTCTGCGCCGCCAGATCCTTGATCGGCGAGATGTCCTGGAAGACCATCACACCGCCGGCGAGCTCGCCCCGCGCGTCCCGCAGGGGCGCACCGTTGACCAGCACCGGCACCGGCTCCTCTTTGGTGACGTGGCGGACGAGGACCTGCTCGCCGCGCACGATCTCGCCCCGCCGGACGATCCGCGCCAGCGGCTGCTCGTCCGGCGGGTACGGCTCGCCGTCGGTGCGCAGCATGTCGAACCGCGCGTGGCCGGTCTCCTCGTTCCGCGGGGGGCGCTGTCCGGTGATCTCCTGGACCGCCCCGTTGCTCATCAGGACGTGGCCCTCGGCGTCGGCGAGGACGACGGCTTCCGGCAGGACGTCGAGGACCTGCTGGAGGCGGTCGCGGGCCGCCTCGGCCTCCGATCGGGCCGCCTGCTCCTCGATGAGCTGCGCCCGCTGGGCCTCGGACCGCTTGAGGTCGGTGATGTCTCGCGTGATCAGCACGTAGCCAACCGGCCGCCCCTCGGCGTCCCGGCGTTGACCGAGTGTCACCGACGCCGGGAACTTCCGTCCGTTCTTGCGCAGGCCGTCGAACATGGCCTCAGCCTTGCCGCTGCGCGCGGTGGTCCGCAGGAGCTGGCGCACCCTGCCCGCGTCTTCCTTCGGATGGAGGGCCGCGAGGTCCCGCTTGCCGACCATCTCCTCGGCCGCGTAGCCGTAGACCTTGCGTGCGCCCTCGTTCCAGGTCAGGAAGCGCCCGTCCTGATCGAGCGCGACGATGGCGTAGTCGGGCGCGCTCTCGAGGACGCTGTTCAAGAAGGTCGTCGTCTCGGTCAGCTCAGCGGCCTGGCGCTTGACCTGCTCGGTCTTGCGGAACAGGTCGACGAAGACCGCCACCTTCGAGCGCAGGGCCTCGGGGTCGAATGGCTTGACGATGTAGTCGACCGCGCCAAGCGAGTAGCCGCGCGTGACGAACGTCTCGCCACGGCTCGCGGCGGTCAGGAAGATGATCGGCGTGTCACGGGTCTTCTCGCGGTTGCGGATCAGCTCGGCCGTCTCGAACCCGTCGATGCCGGGCATATGGACGTCGAGCAGGATCACGGCAAAGTCGGTGTGCAGCAGGTGGCGCAACGCCTCCTCGCCGGAGTAGGCGAACACCAGGCGGCGGTCCTCACCTTCGAGGACGGCCGTCAGCGCGGTGAGGTTCTTCGGCTCGTCATCGACGAGCAGGATGTTGACCGGCCCCAGCCCGGCGGGATCTCGCTCGGCTGCCGTTAGCTCGGCTGGCACGTCATGACCTCGTCATGGTGTGAGCCGGCCCGCGGTGACCCGCCCCGCCCCGGGCCGGCTCGACTCGGATACGGTCACCCTGGCGACGCTCGCCTCCGCCCGGCAGAGCGCGACGATCCGGGGCGCGATCTCGTCAAGCGGCACCACCCAATCGACCGCGACGCTGGCGATGGCAGCGGCGGGCATGTCGGATCGGTGCGCGGTCGCGGGATCCTGGACGATCGCCCGCCCGCCGCGTCGCTTAATGTGCGCCAGTCCGACCGCCCCATCGCTTCCGGCGCCGGTCAGCACCACGCCGACGACCCCCGCGCCGTAGGCGTCGGCGGCCGACTCGAACGCGACGTCGATCGACGGCCGCGCATACAGGACCGGCTCGTCGGTCGAGAGGGCGAAACTCCCCTGCTCCACCAGCAGATGATACCCCGCCGGAGCGAGGTAGACGCGCCCCGGACCGATGCCCTCCTTGTCTTCGACCTCGCAGATCGGTAGCGCCGCGTAGCGTTGGAGGAGGCCGCCCAGCTCTCCGCTCGACGTGCCCTGGTGCTGGATGACCACCACCGGTGCCGCCAGGTCGGCCGGCAGTGCGCCGAGCAGGGTCTTGAGGGCGTCAAACCCGCCGAGCGAGGCGCCGATGATGACCAGGGCGACGGTCACATCCGCACCTTCCGGTAAATCTTCTCGAGGGTGTCGACCTCGTCGAACGCGCCCTCGCGCGTCGTCCCCTTCAACGTCTCCTTGGCTCCGAGGCAGAGGAACCCGCGTCGGACGAGGCTGTCCGCGAACAGGTCGAGGGCGCGCTCCTGAAGCGCCTTGTTGAAGTAGATCATGACGTTTCGGCACATGATCAGGTGGAACTCGTTGAACGAGCCGTCCATCGCCAGGTTGTGCTGCGCGAAGACCAGGTTCTTCTTCAATTCCGGGCGGAAGATGGCGTTGTCGTACTGCGCCGTGTAGTACTCCGAGAACGCTCGGGTGCCGCCGGCCCGGATGTAATTCTCGGTGTACGCCTTCATCTGTTTCAACGGGAAGATGCCCTCGCGAGCGCGGCGCAGCACCACCTCATTGATGTCGGTCGCATAGATCCGGCAGCGCTCGTACAGCCCGGCCTCCTCGAGCAGGATCGCCATCGAGTAGACTTCCTCGCCGGTCGCACAGCCGGCGTGCCAGATCCGCACGAACGGGTACGTGCGCAGGACCGGCACGACGGTCGCCCGCACCGCACGGTAGAAGCTCGGATCGCGGAACATCGCGCTGACGTTGACCGACAGCCCGAGCAGCAGCCGCTCCAGCGCCGCCGGGTCGTGGAGCACCTTCTCCTTCAGCCCGGAGATCGTCTTAGTGCCCTCCGACAGGACGAGGAAGCGCAGTCGGCGGCGGAGCGAGGAGATGGCGTAATTGCGGAAGTCGTACCCGTAGTGCCGGTACACCCCCTCCAGCAGCAGCTCGATCTCAACGTCCTCCAGCGACGCCCCCGGCCGGGCGCCGGGCAGGGCGCCGAGGTCGGGCCGCGAGGGCGGATGGGGCATGGCCACCGGAAAGCGCCTCCACTCAGCGGTACAGCCAGACGCGGAGCAGGGATAGGAGCTGCTCGACGTCGACCGGCTTCGTGATGTAATCGGATGCACCGGCCTCGATGCACCGCTCGCGGTCGCCCTTCATCGCCTTGGCCGTCAGCGCGATGATCGGCAGGTCCTTGAATTGGGGCAGCGCGCGGATCTGGCGGATCGTCTCGTAGCCGTCCAGCTCGGGCATCATGATGTCCATCAGGACCATGTCGGTGTCCGGCCGGGCCTTGAGCGCCTCGATGCCATCGCGACCGTTTTCGGCGTACTGCACGTCCATCTGGTACCGCTCGAGCGCGCTGGTCAGGGCGAAGATGTTGCGCATGTCGTCGTCGACGACGAGCACCTTCTTCCCGGCGAGCACCGGGTCCGAGCGGTGCAGCTCGCGCAGCATCCGCCGTTTCGGCTCCGGTAGCCGCGCCTCGACTCTGTGCAAGAACAGGGCCGTCTCGTCGAGCAGCCGCTCGGGCGACTTGACGTCCTTGATGATGATCGTCTCGGCCAGTCGCCGGAGCTGGTTCTCCTCGCGGCGGCTCAGCTCCTTGCCGGTGTAAATGATGATCGGGACGCTCGGATCGCCCGTCTCGTCCTTGATCCGCTGGATCAGCTC
>JALYGH010000457.1 GCA_030777205.1 Chloroflexota bacterium | reverse complement strand
GGGCGGCGCTGGCCCGGCCAGGCGGTGACGTACGTGCTGAACGGCGTCGGGCGACTACGCGGACAGCTCCTCCGCGGAGATGTCGCTCGACACCCGTTCCGCTGCCATCGTACTGGGCGGCTGCTCGGCCGAGGACGTCGCGGAGGCCGTCGTCGAGCGGGTCGAATTCCAGTCCGGCGAGTCCGGTGTCGGGGTCGCGCTCACCAGCAACACCCGACCTCAGTCCCACGCCCTCTCTCATGATGCCCTCGAACATCCGTAGGACTCGTACAATGGGATTTGGCGGGGGGCCCGTGGCTCAGCTAGTCCGGCCGAACGTCATCCCCGTCTTTCGAAGAAGGCACAGGATCAGGTGCCCGGGGCGGCGAAGCTCGGAGATCCTCTGCTGGTTTGGTCCGTACACGGTGCTCCGGACGCCATTCTCATCGTCGGTGGCGGCCCGTGGGCCGCGACGGCTGCGCTCTGAGTGACCGAAGCTGCGCTGAGGACGAATGTCAAGTGAGGAGGCGGACGTGGAGCTGGGACTGACGGGCAAGGTGGCGATCGTCACCGGCGGGAGCCGGGGGATCGGACGCTCGATCGCGCTCGAGCTGGCGGCCGAAGGGTGCCGATTGGCGATCTGCGCGCGGGGCGCCGAGCGCCTCGAGCAGACGGCCGAGGAGATCCGCGCGCTCGGCGCCGAGGCACTCGCCGAGCCGGCGGACGTCACCGATGCCGCCGCGCTCGAAGGGTTCATCGGGCAGGCGGTCGAGCGCTTCGGCCGCGTCGACATCCTCGTCAACAACGCCGGCGGCGGCGGCAAGGACAGCTTCGTGGGGACGACCGACGCCGACTGGGACGCAGCCCTGGACCTGACGCTCTGGCCGGCGATCCGGGCGAGCCGCCTGGTCGTGCCGCACATGGAGCGCCAGGGCAGCGGGTCGATCGTCATGATCAGCTCGATCTACGGTCGGGAGTGGGGCGGCCGGCCGGCCTACAACGTCGTCAAGGCCGCCGAGAATGCGCTGGCGAAGTCGCTGGCCCGCCAGCTCGCGCCGAAGGGCATCCGGGTGAACGCCGTGGCGCCCGGCTCGATCATCTTTCCCGGCGGATCGTGGGAGCGCCGCGTCAAGGAGACGCCGGAGCAGATGGACGCGTTCGTCAAGGCCGAGCTGCCGCTGGGGCGCTTCGGTCGACCGGAGGAGGTGGCGAACGTCGTCACGTTCCTCGTCTCGGACGCCGCGAGCCTGATGGTCGGGGCGTGCGTGAACGTCGACGGGGGCCAGTCGCGCTCGCTGATCTAGCGTCGCTGTCCTCACGCGGCATGGGGCGCCTCTACGCTCGCGGACGGCTGATCGACGTCACGGCCTCCTGGCCGACCGCGCCCGCCGCGCGTTGTCTCTCAGTGCGGGGAGGGTGCCATCTACTACGGCTGGGTCGTCGTCGGGGTCGCCACCTTCGCCATGTTCGCCGCCACGCTGACCGGCGGGGCCGGCTTCTCGGTGTTCATCCCGGCCGTGTCAGAGGACCTCGGCTGGAGCCGGTCCACGCTCACGGGCGCGCTCGGTCTTGGCACGATCGTCGGGGCGCTAATCGCGCCGTTCGCGGGACGGGTGATCGACCGGGTCGGCTCGCGCGCGGTGCTCACGGCGAGCGGGATCGGCATCGCGATCGCGCTGGTGGTCGTCGCGGGCGCCCGTGCCGAGGTCGTCTTCGTCGTGGCGTACGCGCTGGCCCGCGCGATCGACATGGGCGTCCTCAACCTGGCCGTGACGACCGCCGTCAGCAACTGGTTCGTTCGCCGGCGGGGCCGCGCGCTGGGGATCGCCATGACCGGCAACGCGATCGGTGTCATGCTGCTGGTACCTGTCTGCCAGTGGCTGATCGACGGACCGGGCTGGCGCGTTGCTTGGCTCGTAGTCGGGGGCGGCTCGGGGCTGATCCTGGCCGTGGCGGCCGGATTGTTGCTGCGGCGACGTCCGGAAGACCTCGGGCTCCGGACGGATGGCGAGCCGGTCACGGCGCCGAAGGTCGCTCATCCGGCCGTGCCCGTCGCGCCCGCCGCTTCCGCGGGTGTCGGCGAGCCCCCACCCGCGGCGACGTCCGACGTGGAGCCCACGCGTGTGGTGGTGCCGCCCACTGCCGTGGCGCCGGAGTTGAACTGGACAGCTCACCACGCGGCTCGGTCACCGGCCTTCTGGCTCCTGGTTCTCGCGAGCTCCGGCAGTCAGCTTGCCGTGTCCGGCGTGACGACGAGCCAGGTCTCGATCCTGGTCGAGAATGGACTCTCCACGGCCGCCGCGGCCGGGGCCGTGAGCGCGTACGGGTTCAGTTGGACGATCGGTGCGCTGCTGTGGGGAGTCATCATCGAGCGGCTGGCCGCCCAACGAGCGCTGGCACTGGCCTCACTGGTCGTGGCGGGCTGCGTCGCGGCAGTCCTGTTCGTGCGCGATCCACTGGCCGCGATGGCCTACGCGCTCGTCTACGGCTTCGCGAACGGCGGCAAAGAGGCGCTCGACGCGGTCATCTGGGCCGACTACTTCGGGCGTCGCTCGGTCGGCGCGATCCGCGGCCTGTCGCGCCCCGTCGTGGTTGGCTCCGGCGCGCTCGGCGCGTACGCCGGGGGCCTCGGCTACGATCTGACCGGCGGCTACGAGGTGGTCATGCTCCTCTTCGTCCTCTGCGCCCTCGGGAGTGGGCTGGCGGCATTGGCGGCCGCGCCACCGCGCGCCATCGGCGCTGACGGCCGGCCCGCCTGACGGGTGGAGACTCCGCCGACGGATCCGGGCTGCGTCGCGAGAGTGCCGAGTCGCGCCATATCGCGCCCGCGTCGCGACGGACCGCCTCCCATCGCGACCGGGTCGGCACCCAAGTAGAATGCGGACATGCTCGCTCTCCCCGGTGACGAGCGGCGCCGGCTGCTCCCCCACCTCCTGCTCTTCCTCGTCGTCCTGATCTGGTCGAGTAACACCGTCGTCTCGAAGATCGTCCTCCGCGACGTATCGCCGTCGCTGCTCGCCCTGGTCCGGATCAGCCTGGCAGTCCTGCCATTCCACCTTCCGCTCTTGTTGGTCTACGTGCGGGTTGGCCCGCCGCTCCAACGTGCCGAGTGGCTGCGGCTGGCCCTGATCGGGATCGTCGGCGCCGCGACGAGCGCGACGGTGTACACGTTCGCCCTCTCGATGACTCCGGCCACCTACGCCGGCCTGATGATGATGACCGGACCGCCGCTGACGGCCCTGCTCGCCTGGATCGCGCTCGGCGAGGCGCTGGGGCGGGAGCGGGCGCTCGGGACGCTGACCGCGTTCGTCGGGGCGGGGCTGCTCGCCACGAACGGCCAGCTCGCCGACCCGGACCCGCTGATCCTGACCGGCAGCGCCCTGATCATCGGGTCGCAGATCGCCTGGGCGTACTACACGCTCGCCAGCAAGCCGCTGCTCGCCCGCCGGCCGCCGCTCTTGGTCCTGGCCGGCTCGCACAGCTTCGCCCTGCTCGCGCTCTGGCCGGGCGCCGGCCTGCTGGGGGCCTGGGCCGATCTGCCGAGCATCGTCGACTGGTCCTGGAGCCTCTGGATCGGCGTGGCCTACCTGGCGTTCGGCACGACGGCCCTCAGCCAGGTCATGTACATCTTCGCCCTGCGGGCGCTCCCCGCCGCGCAGGTCGTCTCCTACACCTACCTGCAGCCCGTGTTGACCGCGCTGCTCGCCGCGCTGGTGCTCGACGAGCAGCCGACGGTCCTGACGTTCGTCTGCGGGGGTACCATTCTGTTCGGGCTATGGCTGGTGAATCGACCGCGGCGACCCAAGCGCGCGTGAGGCAGTCGGCCGTCGAGCAACCCACCGCGCCGGTCGCGGCGTCGGGGGTGCTGGCGCGTCCGCGCACGATCGCGCCGCTCCTCCTGCTGACGATCGTCGTCTTCATCTGGTCGAGCAACAACATCGCCTCGAAGCTGACGCTGCGCGAGATGTCGCCCGGCCTGCTCGTCCTGGTGCGTTACACCGTGGCCGTGGCGGTCTTCCACCTGCCAGTCTTCGTGCTGCTCCTGCGCGCCGGCCACCGGGTCACGTCGTCCGACTGGAAGCGCCTCGGCTGGCTCGGCTTCCTCGGGCCGGCCGGCAGCACGCTGCTCTTCACGGTCGGGATCGCGATGGTGCCGGCGACGTACGCCGCGCTGATGCTGATGACCGGGCCGCTCTGGACGGCCGTCCTCGAGTGGGTCTTCCAGGGCCAGCGGATCGGGGGCGTACGCGGGTTGGGCATGGTCATCGCGTTTGGGGCGGCGGCGGTCCTGGCGACCGACGGCCAGCTCGAGGCGCCGGACGCGACGATGCTCGTCGGGAGCGTGCTGCTGATGGGCGCCCAGACGCTGTGGGGCGGCTACACGATCGTCAGCAAGCCGATGCTCGCGCGGGGGCGGTCGCCGCTCCTGGCCCTGACCGGAGCGAACCTGTGCTCGATCCCGTTCATTTGGGCGGCGAGCGTCTTCCTCGGCGCCTGGGGCGAGCTCCCGTCGCTCGTGAGCTGGTCGGAGACGATCTGGATCGGCGTCGGCTACATGATCGTGTTCGCCAGCGGGCTGAGCCAGGTCATGTACATCTACGGGCTGCGCGACGTAGCACCGTCGCAGGCGATCTCGTTCTCGTACCTGATGCCAGTGTTCACGGCCGGTCTGGCCGCCGTCATACTCGGCGAGCAAATTGGGGCGCTGGCGCTCGGCTGCGGGGCGCTGATCGTGCTCGGCCTCTGGCTCGTCAACCGACCGGCGAAGCCGGCGCCCGGCTGATCGGCCTCCTCGTGCGCGCTCATTCTCTGCCACCTTGAAGGCCGCGCCAGCCACGACGCGGATGGGCGCACAGTCGCGGGGGG
>JALYGH010000456.1 GCA_030777205.1 Chloroflexota bacterium | reverse complement strand
CCGCCACGCCGCGCCCCGGCCGACCGGCCCCCATCGCCCCTCGACGCTCCCGGGGTACGCGTCCTGCAGGCAACCGGCACGGGCCGAGAGCACGGCCGCTCGAGGCAGCAACGACCCACTCCATCTGCATCGGCGCCGCCGGGCGCTCGCGACGTGCGGGGCGGGACTCCGCGCCCGCTCGATCGTGGCCCGACCGAGTTCGGCCCGGATGGTCGGTGCCGGTGACGCACGGGGCGCGCGAGGATACCCGTGAAGCAGGGCGCCGTTACGTTCGTGCTCCACAGCCACCTGCCGTATGCCCGGCAGGCCGGGCGCTGGCCCCATGGCGAAGAGTGGCTCCACGAAGCGGCGGTCGAGACGTACGTCCCGCTCCTGAGCACGCTCACCGACCTCGCCGAGCACGAGGTGCCGGCCCCGGTGACGCTCGGGATCACGCCGGTCCTCGCCGAGCAGCTCGCCGACCCGCTGGTCATCCAGCACTTCGAACGGTACGTTCTCGACCGGGCCGAGCGGGCGGCGGCCGATGTCAAGCGCTTCGAGGCCTCGGGCGACCTGCACGCGGCGTATCTCGCCCACTGGTACGAGGACGCTTACAATCGTATCCTGCACACCTTTCGCGCTCGTTTCAATCGGGACCTCCTCGGGGCGGCCCGGCGGCTCCAGGACAGCGGCCACCTCGAGCTCCTGACCTCGGCCGCCACCCACGGTTACCTCCCGCTCCTGTCGCGCGACTCCTCGGTGGCCGGGCAGCTCGCGACCGGCGCGCGGACCTACCGCCGACACTTCGGTCGCGACCCGCGGGCCATCTGGCTCCCGGAGTGCGCCTACCGCCCGGCCTACGAGCAGGACGGCGTCGTGCGACCGGGGCTGGAGGACTTCCTCGCCGAGTTCGGGCTGCGGCTCTTCTTCGCCGAGACCCACACGCTCGTCGGCGGCCGTCCGGTCGGCAAGGCCATGGCCGAGGTGATCGGGCCGTACGGCAACACCACCCGTCGCTATACCGTGCCGACCGCCGACGCCCTGCCGCCCACCGAGCGGACGACCTTCCGGGCGTACAACGTGGGCCGCCCGGAGGTGGCGGTCATCGGCCGCAACAACCGCACCGGCCTCCAGGTCTGGTCGTCCGATCACGGCTACCCGGGCGATTTCGATTACCGCGAATTCCACAAGCGGGACGGCACGTCCGGCCTGCAGTACTGGCGGGTGACCGGCGCGCGGGTCGACCTGGGCGACAAGGACTACTACCACCCGGACTGGGCCGAGGGGAAGATCGAGTCGCACGCCCACCACTTCGCGCGCCTGGTCGAGGAGCTCGTCCGCGACTACCGCGAACGGACCGGCAAGTACGGGATCGTCGCCGCGATCTACGACACCGAACTCTTCGGGCACTGGTGGTTCGAGGGCGTCCGCTGGCTCGGGGCGGTGCTGGCGCGGCTGGCGCGCAGCGAGATCGTCGAGGTCAGCACCGCGTCCGGCTACTTGGAGGCGGCCCCGCCGGACGAAGTCATCGCCCTGCCGGAGAGCTCCTGGGGCACCGGCGGCGGCCACTTCACCTGGGACAACGTCGATACCCACTGGATGTGGCCGGTCATCCACGAGGCCGAGGCGCGGATGGAGCGGCTGGTCGCGCGCTACCCCAACGCCTACGGCATCGCCCTCGACCTGCTGAACCAGGCCGCCCGCGAGCTGCTGCTGCTCCAGGCGAGCGACTGGCCGTTCCTCGTCACGACCGGTCAGGCGCGCGAGTACGCGGTCCAGCGGTTCCAGCAGCATGCGGAGCGCTTCGACCAGCTCGCCGACGCCCTTGAGCGAGAGCAGTTCCACGAGGGCACCCGCCAGCTCGCCGCCGACCTGTACGAGCGCGACAAGGTCTTCCCGGCTATCGACTACCGCGACTGGGCGCCCCGCGCGTGAGCCGTACCGAGACGACCCACGTCCTCTACCACGCCCAGTGCCAGGACGGCTTCGCCGGGGCCTGGGCCGCCTGGCGAGCGCTCGGCGAGGGGGCCACGTACCTGCCGGTCCAGCACGGTGACCCGCCGCCCGCGTTGCCCGAGGGAGCCCGCGTCGTGATCGTCGACTTCGCCTACGGCCGTGACGTGATCCTCTCCCTGCGCGAGCGGGTCGGTCGTCTGATGATCCTCGATCATCACAAGACGGCCGAGGAGGCGCTGCGCGGCCTCCCGGATACCGTCTTCGACATGGACAAGTCCGGTGCGATGCTCGCCTGGGAGCACTTCCACCCCGGCCAGGAGCCGGCGGCCCTGATCCGCTACGTCCAGGATCGCGACCTCTGGCGCTTCGAGCTGCCGAACAGCCGTGAGGTGAACGTGGCGCTCGGCTCGTACCCATACGACTTCGCGACCTGGAGCGGCCTCGATGTCGACCAACTGGTGGACGAGGGCCGCGCCATCCTGCGCTTCCGGGACCGAACGGTCGATGCGATCATCTCGTTCGCGCGGACGGGCGAGGTTGGCGGCCATCAGGTGCCGGTCGTGAACGCGACGGCCCACTGGTCGGACGTCGGCGAGGCGCTGCTCCGGCGCTTCCCGGAGGCGCCGTTCGTCGCGCTCTACTTCGACGACGCGGAGGGGCGTCGGCGCTGGTCGCTGCGGTCGGGCGGCGAGTTCGACGTGGGCGAGCTGGCCAAGCGGTTCGGCGGCGGCGGCCACCACGCGGCGGCCGGCTTCCGCGAGCCCCCGCGCCCGTTCATCCCGCCCATCCCGATGGACGAACCTGCCTGACGCCATCGTCGGTCCGACGCGGCATCTCGCGCGCCTCGGAGCGCACGTCACCGTGGCGCCCACTTGACCGTCAATGGCCGGCGTGCCATCCTCCCGCGTGTCGGTCGCCGGGCTGCGCCACGGGCAACCGCCCGCCCGCGCCGGATGAGGCTCGGGGCACCCATGCCGAAGCGGGAGGGCATCGCGATGGTCGATCGGGCAGACGTGGTCGTCATTGGGGCGGGCGCGTTCGGGACGAGCGCCGCCTACCACCTGGCGAAGCTCGGCAAGCGCGATATTGTCCTGGTCGATACGTTCGAGCCGGGCACCCAGACCTCCCCGCGTGCCGCCGGGCTGACCAGCCAGGTCCGCTCGACCGACACGCTGACGACGCTCGCCCGGCGGGCCGTCCAGAAGCTGGAACGCTTCGAGGAGGAGCTCGGCCAGCCGCTGCGCTTCGACCAGAGCGGCGCGCTCAAGATCGCCCGCACCCCCGAGCACGTCGAGCAGTTGCAGCGCGAGGTGCGGCGCGGCCAATCGCTCGGCCTGCCGATCGACTTCATCGCGCCGGACGCGGCGAAGGATCTCTGCTCGGTGCTCGAGACGACCGGCGTCCTGGCGATGACGTTCAACCCGACCGACTGCAACGTCGAGCCGGCCCAGGTGCCGCTCGGCTACTGGCGCGCGGCCGAGGAGCTCGGCGTCACGACGCTCAGCCACACGACCGTGACCGGCGTCGAGATTGGTCCCGGCGGGGTCCGGAAGGTGATCACGACGCGCGGCGAGATCGCGACCGACACGGTCGTCGACGCGGCCGGCGCCTGGGCCCGCCTCGTCGCCGAGCTGATGGGCGTCGCCCTGCCGATCGTCCCGACCCGCCATCAGCTCCTGATCACCACGCCGATCGACGGCGTCGCCCCATCGATGCCGATCGCCCGCGTGATCGACGCGAACGTCTACATTCGCCACGAGCGCGGCGGGCTGATGCTTGGCGGCTACGAGCCGAATCCGAAGCAGTACGACATGCGCGAGCTGCCGCCCGGCTGGGGCATCCAGGATCTGGACCTCGACCTGGACGTCCTGCGCGGCCTGGCCGACAGCGTCCGCGAGCAGTTCCCGGTCTTCCAGGAGGTTTTCGAGGCGCCGGCGTCGAGGATCGCCGAGCACCGCGGCGGCCTGCCGACGATGACGATCGACGACCGCTACATCCTCGGGCCGGTGCCCGGCGTGCGCGGCCTCTGGCTGCTGACCGGCTGCTGCGTCGGCGGGCTGAGCATCTCGCCGGCCCACGGCGAGGTGCTCGCCCAGTGGATCGTCGACGGCGAGCCGCCGCTGGACCTGTCCGAGCTGAGCATCGAGCGCTTCGCCAACCGGCCGCTCTCAGAAGCCGAGCTGCGCGCCGCCTGCCGCCACGCCTACGCCAACCACTACACAGCCAACGGCGGCGGCGAATGGGCCAACCGGGCGGTGAGCGCCTGAACCGGGTCGTCCGCGCCTGAGCCTGTTCCGGTCGCCTCCCGCGGGACGGTCTCGACGACCTCGGGGGCGAGTCAGGCCATGCAGGGTGCCCTGGACGGCGGGGAACATCGCGGCGATCCCCCGCCTGCCGCGACGGCAACCCACGCTCGACCGGAATGTGACCGGGCCGGAACGCTCGGTTCCCGCCGAGTTGAGATGTCGGGTGGTATGATTTCTAGCACAGGCGAGGGTCCGGCCCCGACCTTCTCCAGGTGAGGTTCGCGAGGCTGCCGCGCTCGAGGCTGTTGCCGGTACGCGAGTCGTGTCATGCATGGGGAGCGTTAGCTTGGGTGCCGAGCCGATGGGGCCGAGGTTAGCTGGAGGGGGAAGGCGCCGCGTCTTCCCGCCCGATATCCGGCTCGAGTTGGTACGCATCTTCCGATGACGTGAGGTGCCGCGGTGCTCCCCAAAGCCTCCAAGACGACGACCAGTACCAAGTACCTGGCCATCCACGGCCACTTCTACCAGCCCCCGCGCGAGGATCCCTTCACGGGGCGGGTGCCGCGCGAGTTCGGCGCCGAGCCGTTCCACGACTTCAACGAGAAGATCCTGGACGAGTGCTATCGGCCGAACGCGCGCCTTGAGAACTTCGGGCGCCTGAGCTTCGATCTCGGGCCCACCCTCGCCGCCTGGCTGGAAGGGCACGACCCGGCGACCTACCGCCAGATTGTCGCCCAGGAGCGGGCCTCCTTCGATCGGCATGGCCACGGCAACGCCCTCGCTCACGTCTACAGCCACGCGATCCTGCCGCTGGCATCCGAGCGCGAGAAGCGGATCCAGGTCGCCTGGGGGCTGGCCGACTTCCGCCACCGGTTCGGCCACGCGCCCGATGGGATGTGGCTGGCCGAGACCGCCGCCGACTCGGCCAGCCTCGGCGTGCTGCTCGATCTCGGCATCCGCTTCACCGTCCTGGCCCCGTGGCAAGCGGCCGACCCGATCGACCCGACCGAGCCGTACTGGGTGCGCCTGGCCGATGGACGGCGCATCGCCGCGTTCTTCTACAACGGCGAGCTGTCCGGCCGCGTCTCGTTCGACTCGACGATCACGACCAACGCCGACACGTTCGGGCTGCACGACCTGAGCCGCCAGGTCAGCCGCGAGAAGCTGTTCCTCGGCGAGCCGCAGCTCACCCTGATCGCGACGGACGGCGAGCTTTACGGCCACCACATGCCGTACCGCGACAAGTTCCTCGAGTACCTGCTGACCCGGACCGCGCCAGCCCGCGGCTTCGAGATCACCAGCCTTGGGCGGTACCTGGCCGCCCACCCGCCGCGCCGCGAGGTGCGCCTGGCCGAGGCAACCTCCTGGAGCTGCCACCACGGCGTCGAGCGCTGGCGCGGCGACTGCGCGTGCACCGATGGACCGGGCACCTGGAAGTGGCACCTCCGCCATGCGCTCGCCGCGCTCGCGACCCGGCTCGACACGCTGTACGAGCGGGCGGCACGTAAGTTGCTCCAAAATCCGTGGGCAGCCGAAGAGGAGTACGTCTGGGTCCGGCTCGGGGCCGAGAGTCGGGACAGCTTCTGGCGTCGGCACGCGCGGCGGGCCGACGCCGGGCGGCGCCGGACGTTCGGGCTCCTCGAAGCCCAGTCCTACCGACATCTGATGTTCGCGAGCTGTGCCTGGTTCTTCGACGACCTCGACCGCATCGAGCCTCGCAACGCGATCGGCTACGGCCTCCGGGCCCTCGCCGAGGCGGAGCGCGGCCACAAGGTCGACCTGCTCGCGACCTTCGCGAGCGACTTGCGCGGAGCGAGGAGCTGGCGGACCGGACGCACCGGCGAGGACCTGCTACGTGACATCATTCAGCGGGCACCCGGCTACCGCCGCCGGGTGCCCCTCGGCCCGCGCGACATCCCGCGCGCGGGGGAACGCCTGGTGGTGGTCGCCTAGCGCCGCGGCGGTCGCCACGACGGGCGGGTCCCCCGTCGCGCCCACGGCGAAGTGAGGACCTGCCCAGATGGCTCGATCGAGCGCGCCCCGCTCCGGTACCCCCCGACCGACCGACGACGCCGCGCAGTCTACCGCCCGCCCGGCCAGCTCCAGGAGTCGCGGATCACGGGCGTCCGCGGCCGAGACGACCATGCCCGAGACGACCGTGCCCGAGGCGGCCATGCCCGAAGCGCCGGATGCCCCGGTCACGGGCGCGGCCC
>JALYGH010000455.1 GCA_030777205.1 Chloroflexota bacterium | reverse complement strand
CGCCCCGTCGGCGTGTGCCGGCCGGACCGCCGCCGGCGCGGCGGCCGCCTGGGCCGGGCTGGCCCTGCTCGTCGTCCCGCTCATCGGCGCCCTGATCGGCGCGGGCCAGCTCCTCCCGCTGCTCGAGCTGAGCCAGGAGTCCTGGCGTATCCACGGGTTCTCGTACCAGGACGCCGTGGAGTACTCGCTGCCCCCGACGAACCTGGTCACGCTCCTCCTCCCCTTCTTTTTCCGCATCGGCGACACCGGCCAGTGGTCGCTGTGGCCGGCGTGGGAGGTCGTGCTGTACGTCGGGATCGTGCCACTCTACCTGGCCCTGGCGGCGGTCGTGGCGGTGCGCCGCTGGCCGGTCCCGTTCTTCGGCAGCGTGGCGTTCGTAGCCACCATCATCTCGCTCGGCGCGTACGCCCCGTACGGGCTGTACGCCGCGCTGCTCCAGATCCCGTGGCTGAGCGTGCAGCGGGCCCCGGCCCGGCTCGCGATGCTCGTCACGCTCGCGCTTGCCATCCTCGCGGCGTATGGGGCGGACTGGCTCGTTCAGCGCGGGGGCGCGGCCGGCGGCCGCCTGCCACACCGGGGGCGGCCTCTCGTGGCCCTCCAGCTTGCCGCGCTCGCGACGCTCGGGCTCCTGGTGTTCCACCTCGTCGCCTGGCGCGCCTGGCTGCACGCCGACCGGGGCTGGGCGCTCGACGTGGTGGGGCGGACCTACCTCCGCCTCGTGCAGGACCCGCTGCAGGGGCTGACGCCGGTCGACGTCGTGCGCGGGCTCGACTCGACCCTCGACCTGGCCAACCCAAAGACGGCACTGTCGGTCGGCCTGCTCGCCGCGTTCGCCCTCCTGCTGCTCGTCTGGCGCGAGCTGCCGCGCCTGGCGCCGCTCTGGCGGAGCGCGCTCGTCCTGCTCGTCGCCGCCGACCTGTTGTTCTTCGCCGCCGACCTTCATCCGCTCGTCCCCGCCGACGAGCTCGCCGCGCTCGAGCCATCGGCCCGGTTCCTCGCCGAGCGGGCCGGCCAGGGACGCGCGCTGACGCATCCGGACGCCGCGCCGACCCGCCCGAACCGCCTACTCCCCATCGGCGTGGCCGAAGCCGCCGGCTACAGCCCGCTGCAGCTCGGGCGGCATCGCTGGTACGTCACGACCGTCCAGTCGGTCGACAACTCGCTGCTCGACCTCTGGGGCGTGCGGTGGCTCGTCGAGCCGCGCACGTCGCCGAGCCTGCCGTCGTACCAGCAGGTCGCCTACCACCCCCGCCGGCCGCTGATGGTCGGCGGCGTCGGCACGCCGAACGGTCAGGTCACCTTCGACGTCGGGGCGGTGGCGGCGACCGAGATCCGCACGGTCGTCGCGCTCCGCGACGGCGCGACGATCCCGGACGGCGAGGTGGTCGGCGAGTGGCTCGTCGTCGACGACCAGGCCGTTCGCACGATCTTGCCAATCCGGGCCGGGCGGGAAGTCGCTGACGACCGGCACGGGATGCCCGGCGTGCGGATCGCGCATCGGCCGGCGACCGCCGCCGGCCGCCTGCCGGGGACCGACGGGCAGCTCGGACCGGTGCTCAGCTACGCCGCGCTCGACCTGCCGCGACATGCGAGCCTGACGCGGGTGGAGTACCGACACGTCAATCCGGTCGGCGAGTCGGCCGTCTACGGCCTGACGCTCCACGACGCGACGGACGACGGTTTCGAGCAGGTCACGCGGCAGGCCAAGTACGCGCTCGCCTACCGCGATCCGGCCGTCTCGATCTACGAGAACCGGGAGGCGTTCCCGCGCGCGTTCGTCGTCTCCGAGCCGATCTGGGTCGCCGACGCCGACGCCGCTCGGGCTCGCCTGCGGGCCGGACCGTTCGATCCGCGCCGCCAGGTCGTGCTCGAGGGAGAGGCGCCCGCGGGCGCAGACCAATCGGGGATTCGGCCCGACTTGACGCCGGCGTTCGTCGCGGACGACGGCTGGCGAGCCGTGACGATCGACGCGTCGTCGCCGGTCGGCGGCTACCTCGTCCTGACCGACCCGTACTTCCCCGGCTGGCGCGCGTTCGTCGACGGGGATGAGGTGCCGATCCGGCGGGCCGACTACCTGTTCCGGGCGGTGGAGCTGCCGCCGGGCGAGCACCGGATCCAGTTCGTGTTCGACCCGCCATATCTCGGGCTCGGGCTCATCCTGTCGCAGGCCGGCCTCGCGCTCGGGTTGGGCACGGTGACCGTGGCGGTGTTCGGGCGGCGGCGCGGCTGGCGCCTGTCGTGGCCATGGGGTCAGATCGGGTAGCGCTCGCCGTCCCGGACGCGTTCGACGCGCCCCGCGAAGACGGCCACCGCCTCGCGCCTGGCCCGGTCGGGATCGGCCGCGTCGACCGGCGCGTGGGTGATCAGGAGGCGGCCCACGCCGGCCCGCCGGGCCACGTCGGCCGCCTCCGCCGGCGCCATGTGGCCGCGTTTGGCAGGCTCGGGGCTGTCCTGGTCGGGGCGCTCGATGGCCGATTCGGCGAGGAGGGCATCGGCGCCGCGGGCGTGCTCGATCAGCGCCTCGCAGGGCGACGAGTCGCCCGAGTAGACGAGGGTCGCCCCGGCCGCGATGCGCATGGCGTAGGCCGGGACGTAGTGGGTCACCCGCCGGAACGAGATCGTCTGGTCGCCGAGCTCGAGCGGAGCGGTCGGGTCGTACTCGCGCAGCGCGAGCGCCCCGGCGAAGAAATCGGGCGTGTCGTCGAGCGCCGCGCCGAGCTTCACGAGCCGCTCGGTGCCGCCCGGCGGGAGGTACACGTCCAGGGGCTCGTCGCGCACCTTCCCGTACTTGATCGAGTGTCGCAGCGTGACCAGGTCGAGGTAGTGGTCCGGATGCATGTGCGAGATCACGGCGGCTCGCAGCGCGCGAACATCGGTGGCCGCGCGCAGCCGGCCGACGACGCCCGGCCCGCAGTCGAGCAGCACGAGCGTGCCGCCGGCCGCGACGACGTACCCGGCGCAGGCGCTGCCGGGGTTCGGCCAGGCCGGACTCGACCCGAGCACGGTGAGCGTCAACGAGGCCATGGCTCCTCCGGGTAGCGCGTCGCGGGTGGCGAGTTAGGGTTCCATGACGGTGGACGTCAAGGCCGCGGGATGATCAGACGCAGCCGAGGGCTCGGGAGAGCACCCGGCAGGCTTCGACCATTTTCGCGGCCGATAGGCGGGTAATGAGGCGGCGAAATGCGCCACGCCGCAGCGTGTGCAGGTTGTCGAAACTGGCGACGCAAGCGGCGGGCATACCGTCCTCGGGGCCCAGCGGCAGTTCACTCGTTAGCCCGCGGATGGTACGCGTACACGCTGCCACCACCACAGCGCCGATACGATCCGAGACCGGATCCCGGGTGAGCACGAGGACGGGCCGGTCGCCGCCGGGGGTCGTCGCCCACCAGACCTCGCCCCTCACCACGGCGGCGTGCCGCTCCAGGCGTCGGGGTCGTCGGCCAGTGCGAGCTCGGCGTCCTCGAGAGGCAGCCGCTCGTACTGGCGGGCGTCCTGCTCGCAGGCCAGCCGGTACAGGTACAGCTCGATGGCTCGGCGAACGGCCTCAGATCGGGAGGCGTGGGTGGTGGGCACCAATGCGTCTAACCGGCTGATGAGCTCATCCGGGAGTCGGACAGCGACCTGGCTCGTCATGCACATAGCATACCGAAGTGTCGGACGCGCCAGCCGCTTCTCGCCCGACGGTGGGGCCCGGTTTCGCCTCTCGCCTCCCGCGGCTCTACCGCTTTGTCCACCCCGGGCGGGCCGTGCTAAGCTTCGAGCGCCGATGTCCCGCCTCACGTACCTGGATCACGCCGCGACCACGCCCCTGGACGAGCGTGTCCTGGAGGCGATGCTCCCCTAC
>JALYGH010000454.1 GCA_030777205.1 Chloroflexota bacterium | reverse complement strand
CCCCCGACGGGGCCGCCCCGGGTGTCGCCGGCGCGGGCCCCGGCGGCCCGGCGCCGGGGGCCGAGGACGACGAGCGCGTCGAGACGTTCCCGGTCACCGTCGAGGACGGCTGGGTCATCCTGCACGCCTGACCGCGCCGACGTCCGCACCGCCGCGCCCGACGTCACCGGGCAGTCGGGCCCGAATCGCTTGGGGACCGCGTAGGCGGCCCACATACTGTTCGCACGGAATCCTCGGGAGAGGACGACATCATGCGACCGGCCTGGCGCACGACGGCCCTCGTGCGCGTACTCGCGGTGTTGTTGCTGCTGCTCGGCAGCGCGGGTGCGGCTGCCGCCCACTCGCCCGGCGCCACCGCTGCGCTGGCGATGGCGGCCGCGACGCCGCTCCGCCAGGTCGACTGGGAGCCCGTTCTCGCATCCGAGCCGGGCGTCACTTACGCCGACGAGCCGCTGTTCCCCGGCAGCCCGCTCCGGACGCACGTCTCGCTCCAGGTCGGCGACGACGAGGTGTCCGGCTACCCGCTGTTTGACGAGATCGACTACGGCGACATCGACGGCGACGACGCCGAGGAGGCGGTCATCCCGCTGTTCTCCGGCGGGACGGCCGGCATCATCGGCCTGCTCCTCTACCGCGAGGCGCCCGACCGGCCGAGGCTGGTGCTCGCCCGGCGCGGTTACAAGCTCGGGACGAACATTGAGGACGGCCGCCTCGTCATCTACGAGCCGTCGTACGTCGGCTTCGAGCCGAACTGCTGCCCCTCGGCGACGACGGTGGCGACGTACCGGCTCGTCGGGGATCACCTGGAGCAGCAGACGTTCGAGGTGGAGCCGAACGCCGCTCAGGAAGTAACCGTCCACGGCTTCTACGACGCGCTCTCTCGGGGCGACTTCGCGGCGGCATACGACTTCTACAGCCCCGCGCTCAAGGCCGCGAACCCGTTCGAGGAGTGGCGGGCCGTCTACGGCGACACCGTCACGCTCGAGGTCGCCACACGCCCCGGGCCGACACCGAACCAGGTCGAGATCGACCTCACCGCGACCGACCCGGCCCCGGACGGCGAGACGGTGGAGCGGCGCTTCGCTGGTACCTGGACGCTGGTGTGGAGCCCCACCGAGCGGCGCTGGCTGCTCGACGAGGCCCAGATTGCCCCGGCCTGGCCCGCCGCCGACCGATCTACGACGCCGGCTGGATCAGCTCGATGCGGACGTCGTCCGGGCACTTGAGGAAGGCGATCTGGACGCCGTTCGGCATCTTGATCGGGCCTTCCGCCAGCTCGGCGCCGAGTTTCGTCAGGCGCTCGATGTCCGCGTTGATATCGGCGGTGTCGAAGCCGAAATGCTCCAGCCCGTAGTGCGGGTTGGCGTCGCCCTTCCCCATCTGCTCGCCGGTCCGCGCGCCGGAGATGTTGACCGCCATCCCGCCGTCCTCGCTCTGGCAGCGGATGAAGCGGTCGCCGAACGAGCGGACGTCGTCGCTGATGATCTTCAGGTTGAACGCCTGGACGTACCAGTCGGCCGTCTTCTTCGGGTCGGGCGCCTTGAGGTGGATGTGGTTGATGCGGAACGCCATGGCCCCTCCTGGGCGCGCCGTGGACTCGCCCCGTGTCCGCCCGTGACCTTCCTGCAAGCACTTCGCCAGAAGTCCGGGCGTCGGGGGTGACGCGTCGGTCGGAACCGTAGGCCATCGCGTCCCGCACGTCAAGGATCCTTCCTCTGGCCGGACGCGGGCGGGCGTGGCGGCGTGCTGCTCGGCACGAACGCGCGACGGTCCCGGGCGAGGAGACCGGCGGACTGTACCTCCGCGCGTTGCAGCACGCGTGAATGCCCAGGTCCGCGATACTGGGCGGTTACTGCGCCCGCTGCACCGGCGGCTGGGTCAGGATCGTGACCGCCTGGGCTTCCAGCACGTCGCCGTTCGGCGCGCCGACGGCGATCACCCGCTTACCGGGCTGGATCCCGGCGAAGCCGGCCGGTATCGGCTTCACGACCTGGGCCTCCGGCGGCACCGTGATCATGACCTTCTGCCCGCCAAGGTCGAGGGTGAGGACGCGGCCGTCGAAAGCGTCGATCCGCGCGTTGGTCATGACATTGCCGGCCTGGGCGCCGCCCATCGGGAACTGATCCGGCTTCGGCGTGATGCCCGGTGGGAACAGCCGCACGACGACCGCCGTCCCATCCGGACGCCCGGTCACGCCAACGAGTGCCCCCGGCTGAAGGTCGGCAGTGGTGCCGACTCCTTCCTGGCTGACCTGGACGCTCTCCGGGACGCGGACGCGGCGGACGCCGGTGTTCGTCGCAACGGTGACGACGCGCCCCTCGACGCTGTCGACCTCCCCGCTGACTGCCTGGGGCCCGGCGGCGACCGGCGAGGCGCCCGGCCCGGCCGCCGGACTGCCGGCGGG
>JALYGH010000453.1 GCA_030777205.1 Chloroflexota bacterium | reverse complement strand
GTCCGCGGCCGTGCCCCGGGGCCTCCCCAAGCTCCCGGTCCGACGGCTAGAGGAATGCCTCGAAGACACGGCCGGTCGGTTGAGCGTCACCACCCCGACCCCGCCGTCTACCGTCCGGACCAGCAGGTTCTTGTACCCCATGATCCCCCCACATCCCGAGCGCGGCGCCCCGTACCGTCCGGTGTGTCGCGCCGCGACGCCTTCATCCCCGGGCCAACACTCCGCTCGCCCCCGTGACCGACTGGTGCGGGCGGAAGCGGCCTCCCAGGCGGCGAGGTAGCCGAGCGAACGCTAGAGCCAGCGGACGACGGAAATCGCCTGCCTTGCGCTCGGCTCCGCGCGTCTGGAGCGTTCGCTGGCCCATGTGCCGAAACTTCCGGCTTCGCTGCTCGATCAGCTTGCTGGGCGCCGTCTTCCGCACGTCGATCAGCGCGTCGAGGACGAAATTCTTCAGCACCAGCACCGCGTAGTCTGGATCTTCATGGGAGCCACCCTCCGGCTCGGGCACGACCGTGTCCACCACGCCCAACGCATGGCAGTCCGTCGCGGTGAGCTTCAGGGCATCCGCCACGTCCGGCGCGCGCTCGGCGCTGCGGTAGAGGATCGCGGCCGCGCCCTCGGGAGCGATGACGGAATAGATGGCGTTCTCCTGCATCAGGACGCGGTCGGCCACGCCCAGGGCCAGCGCCCCCCCGCTCCCGCCTTCGCCGATCACCGCGGCGATGGTGGGCACGGGCAAGACTGCCATCACCCCGAGGCAGGTCGCGATCGAGGGTGCCAGCCCGCGCGCGTCGGTCTCGGAGTCCAGCCACGCGCCCGGCGTATCAATCAGCGTCAGCAACGGGAGGTGGAGCTGCGCGGCCAGGCGAAACGCGCGCAGGGCCTTGCGGTAGCCGTCGGGGCGCGCTCGGCCATTCCACCGCGGCGCGCGTTCGGTATCGTCGCCGCGCTCCAGGGCAACGACCACCACGGTGCTCCCCGCCAGGTCGCCGACGCCACAGACCACGGCCGGGTCGTCGCCGGCGTGGCGGTCGCCGTGCAGCTCCACGAGGGGTGTCAGCATGCGCCGGATGTAGTAGCGCGCCGTCGGACGGCCACGATGCCTGGCCAACTGGACCGTCGCCCAGGCATCGACCGGCGAACGGGGCGGCGAGCTGTACGCGGCGGGCTCGCCGCGCGCCTGCACCTTCCAGGGGTTCTGGAAGAGCTGCAGGAGGTTCGCCAGCGTATCTCGCAGCCGCGTGCGGTCGGCGATGGCGTCGAGCCAGCCGTGCTCGTACAGGAACTCGGCGGACTGCACACCCTCAGGCGGCGCCTGCCCGGTCTGGACTTCGAAGACGCGCGGTCCCGCGAAGCCGATCAGCGCGCCCGGCTCGGCCAGGGTGACGTCCCCCAGCGATGCGTAGCTCGCGTAGACCCCGCCGGTGGTCGGGTCGGTCAGGATCGACACGAATGGCACGCCGGCCTGCTTCAGGCGCATCGCCGCGGCGGCGGTGTTGGCCATCTGGACCAGCGATAGCATGCCTTCCTGCATCCGGGCGCCGCCGCTCGCCGTGACGGCGATGAGCGGCAGACGCCGCGCGGCAGCCAGGTCGAACGCCAGCGCCACCTTCTCGCCCATCACGGTGCCCATGCTGCCGCCGAGGAACTCGAACTCGGAGACGACCAGGACGGCCGCGCGGCCATTGATGCTGCCGATGCCCGTGATGACCGACTCCTCGGCGCCGGTCTGCTCGCGCGCCCGGGTGAGCCGCTCCAGGTACGGCAACCGATCCGAGAACTCGAGCGGGTCGGAGGTCGTAAGCCCCTGCCCCGTCTCGCGGAAGCTGCCGGCGTCGACCAGCAGCTCCAGTCGCCGTCGCGCGGAGAGCGGATAATGGCGACGGCAGACCTGACACACCCCAAACCGTAGGAACAACGCCTGACCGGACAGCTCGGCCCGGCACCGCGAGCAGGTGGACGGCTCGGTCGATCGGGAAGGGGAGACGCTCCGAGGGCGACTACTCATGCAATGCTCTCTCCTGCCACCCGGGCGAGGATGTCCGTGGCCGGCTGCGTCTGGCGGCCGAGGTGGACATGCTCAGGCCTGGCCGCGGCCGCGCAGGCGCGGGTCGAGGAGCTGGCGCAGCCCGTCGCCGAACAGGTTCAGCCCGAGCACGGCGATGAAGATCGCCAGGCCGGGGTACAGCGACAGCCAGGGCGCCGTGCTCAGGTACTGGTAGCCGGCCTGGAGGCTCGAGCCCCAGCTCGGCGTCGGCGGGCGCACCCCGAGCCCGAGGAACGACAGCGATGCCTCGGTCAGGATCGCCGAGCTGACGTTCAGCGAGCCCTGGACGATGATCGGCGCGGTCACGTTCGGCCAGATGTGCTTGAACATCAGCCGCCCCGTCCGCGCGCCCAGGACCTGGGCCGCGACGACGAACTCGCGCTCGCGCACGGCGAGCACCTGCCCGCGCACGAGCCGCGCGTACGACGGCATGTAGACGATGCCGATCGCGATCATCACGTTGACGATCCCGGCCCCGAGCGCGGCCGTGATCGCCAGCGCCAGCACGAGCGCCGGGAAGGCGTGGATCGCGTCCATCACGCGCATCAGCGCCTCGTCGAGCCAGCCGCCGTACAGCCCGGCCACCAGGCCGGCCAGGACGCCGGTCGTCAGGGCGAGCCCGACCGCAACCACCCCGACCAGGATCGAGATGCGCGTGCCGTAGACGACCCGCGAGTAGATATCGCGCCCGACCTGGTCAGTGCCGAATGGGTGGTCCGCGCTCGGCGGCTGGAGGAGGGCGGTGTAGTCCTGGTAGTTCGGATCGTACGGCGTCAGCACGTCGGCCGTCGCGGCCAGGAAGAGCATCGCTCCCAGGACCCCGAGCCCGATCCAGATGCGCGGCGACAGCGACCGCCAGTGGAGCAGGCCGCGACGAGCCGGGCGGGCCGGCGCGGCGGCGATCTGCCCGGCCGGGGCGTCGATCGAAGAGCGTCCGATCATATCCCGCGTCCGATCATGTCTCGCGTCCGATCATCAGTCATGCCTGATCCGAGGGTCGAGGTAACCGTAGGCAAGGTCGGTGACCAGGTTGGCGATGAGGACCGACACGGACAGGACGAGCACCGCCGCCTGGACGACCGGGAAGTCGCGGAAGAAGATCGACTCGACGATCATCCGCCCCATGCCGGGGATCGAGAAGATCGTCTCGGTGATGACGGTGCCGCCGATCAGCGTGCCCGTCTGCTGGCCCACGATCGTCACGACCGGGATGGCGGCGTTCTTGAACGCGTGCGCGAGTACCACGGCTCGCTCACCGAGGCCCTTGGCGCGAGCGGTCATGATGTACTCGTGCTGGAGCACTTCGATCAGCGCCGAGCGGACCTGGCGCATCAGGATCGCCGCGAGGCTGGTCCCGATGGCGAACGCCGGCATCAGCATCAGCCTCAGGTTCTCGCCCAGATCCTCCCAGGGCGGGACGTACCCGGACGGCGGCAGCACCCGAAGCCAGACCGCGAAGACGTAGATGAGCAGGATCCCCAGGAAGAAGTTGGGGATGGCCACGCCGCTCAGCGCCGCGACCGTCGCGGCGATGTCGAGCGGCGAGTTCGGCTTGAGCGCCGAGGCGACCCCGGCCGGGATGGCGATCAGCAGGGCGACCAGGAAGCCGAGGAGCGCCAGCTCGATCGTCGGGACGACATGATTTGCGATCGTCGCGCCGATCGGGGTCCCGTTGCGGATCGAGGTGCCGAAGTCGCCCTGGAGCGCCCGGCCGGCCCACTTCAGGTACTGGATCGGGATCGGGTCATCCAGGCCCATCTCCCGACGCAGCGCGTAGTACGCCTGCCGGTCGTTGGCGTTCGCGCGCTCCTCGCCGAGGATCGCCAGCGCCGGGTCGCCCGGCAGCAGCAGCAGCAGCGAGAACGCCATCATGCTGATCAGGATCAGCAGTGGGACCATCGCGACGAATCGCCGCGCGATGAATCGGGACATCCATCCCCTCCGGGGAATGCGCGCTGACCTGGGATGGCACTACGGGAAGCGGTCGGGCCGCGGGCGCGGCCGTGGTGCGGAGCTTCGGCCGGGCCCGCGCGGCCGCGATCGCAGCACCGTGCGATCGTGACCGTCGTCTACTCGGTGACCCAGACCTTGCGGAAGTCCCACAGGCCCGCGATCGGCGGCGGCACATCCTGGACGCGCTTGTTCATTACCCAGTTCCACTTCTGGGTCCAGAGGTAGCCGTACACCGCCTTCTCGAAGAGGAGCCGCTGGAGCTCCTTGTACCGCTCGGCGCGCTCCGCCCTGTCGTAGGTGCTGCTGGCCGCCTCGATCGCCGTGTCGATCTCCGGATCCTTGAGCCGGGCCTTGGCGAAGGAGCCGTTCGACCAGAAGTGATTCCGGTACTCGAGGTCCGGGTCGCCGGCGCGGCTCGGGCCGCGCGTCGTCGTGAAGTCGTATTCGACGCCACCGGTGAGCAGGCGCTGGTTCAGCGCGACCCGCTCGAGCGCCTCGACCGTGGTGCGGATGCCGACCGCGTCGAACATCGACTTGAGCATCTCGGCCTGGAGCTTGTCGATCGCGCGCGCGATCACCAGCAGCTCGACGTCGATCCCGTTCGGGTAGCCGGCTTCGGCCAGCAGGGCCTTCGCCTTCTCGGGGTCGTACCAGTAGTACGGCAGGCTGTCGTCGTAGCCGAGCGAACCGGGCCGCGGGAAGTACTTCTCGGCGACGCCGATGCCGCCGCCGAGCGCCTGCGCCAGCGCCTCGCGGTTGATCGCGTAGAGGGCCGCCTGCCGCAGCTTGACGTTGTCGTGGAACTTGCCGCCCTGCGCGTTGAAGATCAGGCGGTAGGCGTTGCCCACCCAGTCGGCCTCGACGTACTCGAGCTTCGGGTCGGCCTTGGCCTCCGGGACGTCCTTGCCCTGGATCAGCTCGGTGAAGTCGAGGCTGCCGGCCTTCATCTCGAGCATGCGGACCGAGTCGTCGATGATCAGCCGGTAGGTGATCCCGTCGAGGTACGGCAGCGGCTGGCCGTTGGCGTCCTTCATCCAGTAGTTCTCGTTACGGGCCACCGTGACGCGGTCGTTCTTGCGCCACTCGACGAACTTGAAGGGGCCGGTCCCGACCGGCGCCTGGCCGGCCTGGTCCGCCCCCAGCTTCTCGAAGGCCGCCTTCGACATTGGGTACGTATTCGGGTCGTTGAACTGGCTGAGGAGCGTCGGCGTCGGGCCGGTCAGGTTGATCTTGAGGGTGTGCTGATCGACCACCGCGGTCGGGTTCTGCCAGTCGATGCCGCCCATGAGCCCCTTGGCGACCGACTTCGGCTCGTTGATCCAGCGGTCGATGTTCCAGGCCAGGACGTTGGCGTTCCAGTCGCTGCCGTCGTGGAACTTCACGCCCTGGCGGAGCTGGAAGACCGCCTCCTTGTCGCCCAGCTCCCACTTCTCGACCAGGCCCGGCGTGTACTCCCAGTCGCCCTGGCCGACCCGCTCGAAGAAGAAGAGCGGGTCGTAGACCATGAAGTGGGTCGACTCGGAGGCCGTGTTGAGCGCGGTGTCGAACGTCAGCCAGTCGTTCTGCATCGCGGCCGTGATCGTGCCGCCGCGCTTCGGCTGGCCGGCCGCCTTCGACATT
>JALYGH010000452.1 GCA_030777205.1 Chloroflexota bacterium | reverse complement strand
GGCGATGGCCGCGCCGGCGGGGCCGCCGGCCCGACCGGACGGCTCGCCGCCGAGACGCTGGTGGTCGAGCCGCTCGGCTCGCACCTGCTCGTCACGGCCGTGGTCGAGGGGCAGCCGCTGAAGGTGGTGACGCGGACCGACTTCCCGGCCGCGCCGGGCCGGCCGCTCTGGCTGGAGCCGGAGGCGGACAAGGTGCGCTGGCTGCGGACCGACAGCGGCGCCGAGATCAGGGTCTGAGGCGATGATCGTCGGCACGACGCTCTGGGATGCCGCCGTCCGGATCCTGCGCGAGAACGACCTCGGGGGCTGGACGAAGCCGGCCCCGCGCCTCTACCCGCACCAGTGGAGCTGGGACAGCGCGTTCGTCGCGATCGGGCTGGCCCGGATCGACCCTGACCGCGCCCTCCGCGAGCTAGAGACCCTCTTCGCGGCCCAGTGGGCGGACGGTCGCGTCCCACACATCGTCTACAATCCGGCCGTCGCGCCGGAGGCGTACTTCCCGGACGGCGCCCGCTGGGCGTGCGCGGAGCTTTCAGTGACGCCGCCGCGCGCCCCCGCCACGAGCGGACTGATCCAGCCGCCGGTCCACGCGCTCGGCGCGCTGGCCGTCGCCGACGCGGCCGCCGAGCGGGGAACGCTGGACGACCTGTCGCCGCGCCTGCGCACCCTGTTCCCGAAGCTCGTCGCCTGGCATCGGTACCTGGCGACCGCCCGCGACCCGGATGGCACCGGCCTGGTGACGATCTACCATCCCTGGGAGAGCGGCACCGACAACTCGCCGCGCTGGGACGCCGCCCTCGCGAACGTGGTCGTCGGGGCCGTCCCGCCGTACATCCGGCGCGACCTCCAGCACGTCGCCGATCCGTCGCACCGGCCAACCGATGCCGAGTACGACCGCTACCTCTGGCTGGTCGAGTCGCTCAAGGCGGCCCGTTACGACGACGCCCGCGTCCACGCCACGCACCCGTTCTTGATCCGCGATGTCCTGTTCAGCGCGATCTTCGCCGCCGCCGGCCGGTCGCTCGCCGACCTCGCCGGGCGGCTTGGGGAGTCGGCCGGCGTGGCGGACGTCCTCGCCTGGTCCGAGCGCTCGTCCGCCGCGGTTCAGGGAGCTTGGGATGCCGACGAGCAGCTCGCCCTCGACTACGACGTGCGGGCCGGCCGCCCGGTCCTCGTCCGGACCTGGTCGGGACTTGCGCCGCTGATCCTCCCGCGCCTCGACAGGAGGCTGGCGGACCGCGTCGTGCGCCGCACGTTCGGCCCGGACTTCGTGGGCGCGGACGGCCTGGCCTACGCGGTCGTCCCGAGCACGGTGCCCGGCTCGCCGGGCTTCGACCCGCGCAGCTACTGGCGCGGGCCAACCTGGCCGATCGCCAACTGGCTGCTCTGGCGAGGCCTGCGTCAGCACGGCTACCCGACAGAAGCGGACGGGCTGCGCGCCGCCGGCCTGGCCCAGCTCGACCGGCCCGAGGCGCGCTTCGCGGAGTACTTCGAGCCGTTCACGGCCGAGCCGCTCGGCTCGCTGAACCAGTCCTGGACGGCCGCCGTGGCGCTCGACTGGCTGGCCGAGCTGATCTGACGGCGGAGCGCGGTGCTCCGGTCGGCCGCCTCCGAGCCGGCCCGGCATCTCGTCCCCGTGCAACACCCGGATCGAGAACTTCGGGCGCTCGTCGCCCCGCCGTTCCGGGCTGTATCGCCGCTGTAGCGCGCTCGCCGCCACCGGGCTCCTATCGTGGTCCCCCGAACCGAAGCGTTGTGGGGGGCCGAGGCATGGCGCGTTGGCGCGCGTGGACGGCTGCAATGACGGTGCTTGTTGCGATGACGCCGAGCTGGCCGACCGAGACCAGCGCGGCGGGGATCGTCGGGGAGCGAAATGAGTCGGTCGAGCTGTGGCAGGCTGCCGACGGGCGACCGGATAGTCGCCGCGACCTGACGCCGAACCAGTTGACCGCCAGTCGAACCCTGACGCGCGCGGAGGCGATGGCCGCGTGCGGCCCGGCGGCAGCAGTCGCCCTCGCGCGGGCCACCGGCCGGACGATCACGCTCGACGCGGCCGTGGCCGCGGCGCGCGGCGTCGGCTGGACGCCCGAGCGCGGCATGGCCGGGCCGACCAGTCAGGTCGCGCTCCTGAAGCGCCTGGGAATTGATGCTCGCCTCGAGGCGGGGCTGGACCGTCGCAGAATCATCGCCGACGTGAGCGCCGGACGGCCGGTGATCATCCGGACCTGGGGCACCGGCGAGGGGCACTACCTGGTCGCCGAGCGCTACGACGCGACGAGCGGGAAATTCGACTTCGGCCAGAGCGCGCTCGTGCTGCAGTCGGCCGGCGGGCGGCGCTGGTTCGCGCTCGACGAGCTGTCGACGCTCGGGACGGGCGCCCCGACGCACGCGATCTACCTGGCGACCGGGCGAAACTCCGGTGTGGGCGCCACCGCGACCACGGGCGGGGGCACCGAGCTACGCGCCATGAGCCTGACGGGCTCGATGCCGATCTCGATCGGGTCGTTCGGCGGGGCAGACCGGACGTCGCGCGTGGTCGATGCGGGCGGGTCGGCCGCCCGGCTGCGCGCCGAGCCGAGTACGGAGGCGGAGATCGTCGACCTGGTGGCGGACGGGACCCGCCTGACCGACCTGGGAGCGACGACGACCGTAGCCGGCCGGACCTGGCGGCGCGTGGCCAACGCGGAGGGGATCAAAGCCTGGATTGCCGACGAGCTGCTGCGCCCGGCGCAATAGCCCGGATTATGCACGGGCTCCAGGCGCTGGCGCGGGCGGACGGCCAGTTTCCGCCGGCTGCGGGTCGCCGGGTTCGTCCTGGCCCGTAGGGCGGCCGAGCTGGAGCGGGCCGCCGAGGACGGAGCAGTGGTCATCTGGCTCCACCGCGACGGGACCCCCGGGGTCGATCCGGCCTGGCTGCGTTCCCGCTCCCGCGAGGGCCGCGCCGTCGGGGTAATCGGCGGGACGATGGCCGAGCTGTGGGACTGGTTCGGACTCGGGACTCCTGGCGGCGGCTGGAACGGGCCCGGCACACCTCGTCCCGTCTTTGCCATGGTCCATGCGCGGCGCTGTGAGGTGGCACCGGGCGTGTTCGTGTCGGGCTCAGGCGCCACCTGCGAATGGTTCTCGCTCGCCTGAGTGGTCGCGGTCAGCAGGCGGGCCGCGAGCGTCTGCGTCCGAGAGATGCTCTCGTCGCCAGGCCGCTTCCTCGCGGCATAGTGTTCAATCGGCTGGGTGGCCATACGTGAGGGCGGAGGTGCGCAACATTCGGGCGGGGATCTCCCTCACACACTCGACCTCAACACGGGTTGCCGTCGAAACGGGCGGGCGACGGCTGCCCTGAGCGCCTGGCTGACCGACACTGCCCCGTCCGGGGGTTCAGGTCGCCGTGTAGGGATCAGGAGCTTCTGGGAGCGGCGCCAAGGCCGGGGCCGGTCGGGAGGGCGAGCCGTCCGGCGTGGGCGGCGGCGCCGGCGAACGGATCGCGGGCCAGGAGCAAGTTGCCGTCGAGGTCGAGGGTGTCGCAGAGGGCGGCGAGCTGGGCGGCGGCGCTGATCCCGAGGCCGCTCTCGACCATGCAGCCCATCATCACGTGCAGACCATGGGCGCGGGCGGCGAGGACGTGCTCAAGGGCTGGCCAGAGCCCGCCGCACTTCTGGAGCTTGACCACCACGCCGTCGCAGGCGCCGGCCACGCGCGGGACGTCGCGGGCCGTGACGCAGCCCTCGTCGGCGTAGACCGGCAGGCGGGTAGCGCGGCTGACGGCGGCCAACCCCTCGACGTCGGCGGCGTCGACGGGCTGCTCGATCAGCTCGAGTCCGAACTGTTCCAGCTCGGCGAGGGCACGGATGGCGGCCTTGGCCGACCAGGCGCCGTTGGCGTCGACCTGGATGCGGGCGTCGGGGCGAGCGTCGCGGATGGCGCGCAGGTTGGCCGCGTCGTCGGGCGTGCCGACCTTGACCTTGAGGAGCGGGAACTCGCGGGCGGCGGCCGCCTTCTCGCCCATCCGCTCGGCCCTGTCGATGCCGATGGTGAAGGAGCTGAGCGGGAGCTGCCCACCGAGGCCCCAGAGTTGCCAGAGCGGGGCGCCGGCGCGCTTGCCGAGGAGGTCCCAGAGGGCCAGCTCGAGGCCGGCGCGGGCGGCGGGGTTGCGGTGGCAGGCGCGCTCCAGCGCACGGTTGACTTGCGCGAGGGCGAGCGGGTCGTCCGGCAGGGCGTTGACGAGGCGCGGCAGCCAGGCCAGGACGGACTCCCGGCACTCGCCATAGTAAACGTTCGGGGCAGCCTCGCCGTAGCCGACCAGGCCGTCCAGCTCGACGCGTACGAGGACGTTGCGGGCGACCGTGGTGGTGCGCCGCGAGATGCCGAAGGGGTTCTGGAGCGGGAGGTCGAGCGGCTCGAAGCGGACGGTCGGGACTGTCACGGCTCGGTCATGCTCCCCTGCTCCGCGACGGGGTACTCGGATATGCGTCTCGAGGGTCCGTCCACACTCTGTGTCGTCCTGCTGGTCAGTCGCGCTGCCGAGCACCTACTCAGGCGGCGTCAAGGATCAACTTCCCGTACTGGTGGGCGTGACCTGAGCGAGGTGGGTGCTGGGACCTGTTGCCGAACTCTTCCGGTAGAAGCGAGGGTGATGGTCCGCTGTCGGTGAGGACGAGCTCGCCGGGCGGCGCGGGAGAGGTCGGGCACCGATGCTGGGGTGGAAGACGTTCAAGCCGAAGAAGTTCTACCAGTTCTCGCCCGAGGAGCGCTTCGCGGAGGACTACCTGCCGCGTCGGGTGGCCGTGGCCATGGACCTCGCGTTCGTCCGGCGGCTGACGACCCGCTTCTCCAACGACACCCGCCGACCGGGGGTGGACCCACAGATGGCGGTGCGCGTTCCAGTGCGCGGTGGCCGCCTCGACGGACCGGCAGACCTCCTCCCAACTCTCGACGCGGCGGCCCGTGAGTGCCAGCGAGCGCAGGAGCTTCCACCACGACTCGATCAGGGTCCGGTAGGCGGCGTACCTGGGCTGGAAGACGAACTCCCAGCGCGGATGCGCCAAGTTGAACAGCCGCACGGCGGCGGCGCGGTGGACGTTCAGGTCGTCGCGATGCAACAGCCCGTGGCGAAGCCGGTCGGCAATCCCTTCGGCGTCCTTGCCGCCGGTCTTCCGGCCGGGCACCCGCTTGCTGCGATAGGCGTTGGCCACCGGGACGACGGACTACCCCGCGAGGACGTTGTAGACCAGGCGCCAGCAGGCGCCGGTGCTCTCCATCGCGACCAGCGAGCCGCCGATTCGGCAGGGTGAGCAGCGCGGTGGTCGGCGTGCCGAAGGTCCGGGTCACCGTCGGCACGCCGCCGGCCGGGTACCCGCTCTCCTCAGCTACTCTCCTGCGTGCTGCCCGCGGCGGGGCGCGACGACTGGCAAAGCCTCGGGGCGCCCAGGTCCACCTGTTGACCGGCTTGCAGGACGCGACTCGACCTATCTCCGCTGCCGGCGACGTGCCAGGAGTCTAGCGATCCTCATCGACGGCGACCGGCCGCAGGCCCAGGAGTAACTGGGGGCGAATTCAGGACGTGCGGCGCGTCCACGCAGGGGGCATCGAGATCGCGTGCCCGAACCGGCCTTGCAAGTAACTGTCGCCCGGTGGAGGCTCACCTCCGGCGCGTCGGCACATCGCAACGTGGGAACTTGCCAACGGTATCCCGGAGGGGAGAGTACCAGCCAGTATCCTGCTTCCCCGCTGCCTTCAGCCACGTGCGGCGTGATCCATTAGCGCACCCACCCGGGCGCCAGGGTACCGAGAACGATGAGGAGTGCGCCCAGCCCGGCCGCGACGAGCGCAAGCATCAGGACGTACCGGCCGAGCCGTGCGATCTCCCCGGCCTGGGCGGCAATCGTTGCCTGCGTGCCCGCCAGTTCGGCGATCAGCCGGCCGTTCTCGCGCTCGAGCGCGCCGATCGTAGCAGCCTGCTGCTCGAGCGTTGCCTGCTGGCCCGCGGCAGTCGCGGCGACTTGCTGGGCCACGGCCGCCATGGAGCACCACAGGGCCAGCCCCAGCGGCACGGCGGCGTCCTTGCCGGCCGAATCTTCGGCCTCCGCCACTCGCGGCGCACCGTCGGCCGAAAAGCCCACCGGCCGGGCCCTCTCGGCCTGGGCTTCGGATAGCGCGACCACCGACCCCGTGTCATGGTGAGGGACGCCCCGCTCGGCCGCCAATTCGCCGGTACGGATGCGGCGGCGAAGCGTCGTCGTGGAGGCGTCGAGCCTGTGGGCGGCCTCGACAGCCGAAACCCGGCGCGGCGCACCCGGCACCGTCAGCGATGCCACGACCGGACTGCCGTCGGCGCCCTCGGCCTCTTGTCTCGGCTGACTACGCATCCACTTGCCCTCGCCGTGCCGCGCCCCGGCCGGCAACCCCCGCCGCTTCGCCGGCTCTGACCTTCGTCCGCTGCCCGCTCGCTCACCCATGGTGGTCCCTAGCCCCGCGTGGAGTGCCGCCAGCGTACGGCGTCCCGCGACGCCTGTCAAGTACGCCGGCAGACACGGGTGTGACTCACTTCTGTAGTCGTGGTGGAATCGTGGTCAGGCGGCGACGGGGACGAGGGGCGGGCGTCGCGACTTGAGGCGGGCGAGCAAGGCGAGCATGGCGTCGCCGCCGTGGTCGGACCAGCGCATCCCGGCGCGCTTCATGCGGCGCTGGAGGAGGTGGTCGGCGGCGGACTCGATCGCGCCGGAGCCGAGCGGGAGGCCGTCGAGGCGGAGGGCCGGGTAGTCCATCCGCTCGGCGTTGGCGGCGAAGTAGCCGCGCTCGACGCGCAGCACGGCCGCGGCCTCGGGGGTCGGCGCCTTCGCCCGG
>JALYGH010000451.1 GCA_030777205.1 Chloroflexota bacterium | reverse complement strand
GGCCGCCGTCGTGCCTCCGCCGGGCGCCGAGCACGCCGAGTAGCAGGGTGAGGAGGAAGAAGAGCGCGAACGGCGGGTCGGGCCGCGCCCGCACGAGGTGCTCCTGGGCCAGCGGGCTTCCAAGCGCCAACCCCGCCGCGACCAGCCCGGCCGGGACGCCGGCGAGAGCCCGTCCGAGCAGGTACAGGACGAGGATTGCCCCGGCTCCCGAGGCGACCATCGGCGTTCGGGCGTGGGCCAGCAGCGCCTGACTCGGCACCCGCCCCTGGCGCCGGTTCTCCTCCGGGCTGAGCGACGATCGGTACGTCCGCTCGGGCAGCCGCCGCTGGTTGTATCCCTGCACCCAGAGCCAGCCGCCCATGATGTAGCGGCTGATCATCGGGTGGGTGTGGACGGCGTGACCTTCGTCGTGCCATTCCTCTCGGTGGACGTCGCGCCGGATGAACAGATACTCGAAATATGGGGTGGCCATGATGGCCACGACCTCGTCGCCGTGCATCTCGACGCGCTTGGCGGAATCGCCGAGCACCCAGAGGCCGGCCACGAGCACCGCCGCAGCGACGCCCACCTCGCCCAGCAGCCTCCAGAGGGGTTTCCGCACCCGTCGCTCCGCACCGGCGGCTGCCGCGTGGGACGCGGCGCGGCCAGAGGATACGCGCCCTCGACGGCCGCGTTCAAATGCTCTGCAACAGCAGCGGGTAGGGCCGCCGGTCGGCCGGATGGCGAACGCAACCTGATGTGGGGCCTTACCTACCGGGCCGGACGGTCTGCGATACTATGAGCAACGCTCACAATCACTCTGTCAAAGACCCGTCGCGGCGTAGAAGGGGACCATGCTCAGCCGCTTTTTCCGACGCGAGAAGCCCGATCCTGCCGCCCGCGAGAAGCTCGAGCAGGGCGTCGAGAAGACGCGCACCGGCTTCTTCGGCAAGATCAAGACGATCCTGACGGCCGAGCGGCCGATCGACGACGACCTCTGGGACGAGCTCGAAGAGCTGCTCATCCAGGCTGACGTCGGCGTCGCGCTCACCGACCGCCTGCTCAAGCGCCTGCGCGAGGAGCATCGCACTGGCGAGATCCAGTCCTCGCGCGACCTGTTCGACGCGCTCAAGGACGCGCTCGCCACGGCGCTCGAAGAGGTCGCGCCGACGCGGGCGCTCCTGGAGCGGGGCCAGTTGTCCGTGATCCTCGTCGTGGGGGTCAACGGCGTCGGCAAGACGACCAGCATCGCCAAGCTCGGCCACCTGCTCCAGCGGCAGGGGCACACGGTCGTCCTTGCCGCCGGCGACACCTTCCGCGCCGCCGCGATCGACCAGCTCAAGATCTGGGGCGAGCGCGCCCGCCTGCCGGTCATCGCCCACCAGCCGGGCGCCGATCCCGGCTCGGTCGTCTTCGACGCCATCTCGGCCGCCCGCGCCCGCGGCGCTGACGTCGTGATCGTCGACACGGCCGGCCGCCTCCACACCAAGTTCAACCTGATGGAGGAGCTGAAGAAGATTCGGCGGGTGATCGACAAGCAGAACGTCGGATACGTCACGACCGTCCTCGTCGTCGACGCCACCACCGGCCAGAACGCCGTCAGCCAGGCCGAGCAATTCGCCAAGACGGCCGGCCTGGACGGTATCGTGATCACCAAGCTCGACGGCACCGCGAAGGGCGGCGTCGTATTCGCCGTGACTGAAGCGGTCAAGGTGCCGGTCATGTTCGTCGGGACCGGTGAGAAGATGGACGACATCGCCGACTTCGACCCGGACGATTTCGTCGACGCCCTCGTGGGAGACGGCCGTGTTTGAGAGCCTGTCCGATCGTCTGCAAGCCGTCTTTCAGCAGCTCACCAGTCGCGGGCGGGTCACCGAGGAGGACCTGAAGGTCGCGCTCCGCGAGGTGCGGATCGCCCTGCTCGAGGCCGACGTCAGCCTCCGGGTCGTCAAGCAGTTCGTCGCGGCCGTCCAGGAGAAGGCGCTGGGCGCCGAGGTGATGCAGGGCCTGCACGGCGCCCAGCAGGTGATCAAGATCGTCCACGACGAGCTGGTCGAGATGCTCGGCGGCGAGAACGCCCGCCTGAATACGGCGCCGAACCCGCCGAACGCGATCATGCTGGTCGGGCTCCAGGGCTCGGGGAAGACGACGACGGCGGCCAAGCTGGCGCTGATGCTGCGCAAGCAAGGGAATCGCCCGCTGCTCGTCGCCGCCGACCCGTACCGCCCGGCCGCCGTCACCCAGCTCCAGACGCTTGGCAAGCAGCTCGACATCCCGGTCTACCACGAGGCGAACCGGAAGCCCCCGGACCTCGCCCAGGACGCCGCCCGCCATGCGTCCCAGCACGGCTTCAACTACGTCATCATCGACACGGCCGGCCGCCTGGTGATCGACGAGGCGATGATGCGCGAGGTCGCCGAGATCCGTCGCCGGCTGAATCCGCCCGAGGCACTGCTCGTCGCAGACGCGATGACCGGCCAGGACGCCGTGCGCGTCGCCGAGCAGTTCCACCAGCAGGTCGGCATCACCGGCGTGGTGCTGACCAAGATGGACTCTGACACGCGCGGCGGCGCGGCGCTGTCGCTGCGGTCGGTGACCGGCGTGCCGATCAAGTTCGTCGGGACGAGCGAGAAGCCGGACGGCCTCGAGGCGTTCCACGCCGACCGGGTCGCCTCGCGCATCCTCGGCATGGGCGACGTGATGACGCTGATCGAGCGCGCCCAGGAGATGACGACCGAGGAGCAGGCCAAGGCCCTCGAGAAGAAGTTCCGCAGCGCGACCTTTAACCTCGACGACTTCCTCGATCAGATGCAGAAGGTCCGCGCCATGGGCCCGCTCGACCAGCTGCTCGGGATGATCCCCGGTATGTCTCAGGCGCTGCGCAACCAGCCGATCCAGCTCGAGGAGAAGCACATCAAGCGGATCGAGGCGATGATCCAGTCGATGACCCGCGAGGAGCGGCAGCATCCCGAGATCATCGGCACCAGTCGCAAGCGGCGGATTGCCAAGGGCAGCGGCACGACCACCGCTGAGGTGAACAAGCTGCTCAACCAGTTCCGCGAGATGCAGAAGATGATGAAGATGATCTCGCGGGGCGGTCCGCCCGGCCGTGGGATGAAGCTTCCGGGCCTGCCATTCGGCTTCCGGTGAGCGCCCGGCAGGGGCATCGGCGGAACCGCGACCGCCAGGTCCGATCGGCCGTTAATGCGACTGGAGGGACGCGAAGGAGGCGGGTGGAGCGCACGATTCCGTCGATCTAGGCGGTCGAGAGTGGCCGCGCCGGTCTAACACATCCGTATAATGGCGCAGCGAACGGCAGGCGTGGCGGTGGTCGGCTCCGTCATCTGCCTCGACGATAGGGTGCTCCGCGGGGGGCGCCAGGTACTCAATCTAGGCGTATCGCGGCCGACGATCCGAACCGAGGATCGGTGACACGCCCAATGCGCGGCAGCGCCACGCGCCGCCGCCGATGACACACCGGGAGAAACCGGGGGGAAGCCGATGGCCCGTCCAGCGGCTCGCGCAGAGGCGAAGGAGAAGCTCCTTCAAGTCGCCCGCGAGCGAGGGTACGTGACCCTGGAAGACGTCGCACGCGCGGTGGCCGATGAGCCGGTCGATCTCGACGACATCCGCGAGACGCTCGAGGAGGCCGGCTTCGAGCTGGTCGAGACCGAGGAGGAAGAGGAGGATGCGCCCAAGCCATTGGCCTGGGGCAGCAATCCGACCCCGAGCGACGGCGAGGTGGTCGAGGAGGAGGTGGTCATCGGCGCCCACATCCTCCGTGCGGCGGCGATCGAAGCGGAAGAGCTGATGCCGGATACGCCGGCCGCGATCTACCTCCGCGACATCAGCCGCGTGCCGCTGCTGACCGCGGAGGAAGAGGTCGAGCTGGCGAAGGCGCTGGAGCTGGGCGACGCCGCGATCCACAAGCTGGCGGACGGCCGGTTTACCTCGAAGGAGGATGAGGAGCGGCTCGAGGACGAGAAGTGGCGCGGCGCGAAGGCCCGCCAGAAGCTCACCGAGTCCAACCTCCGGCTCGTCGTCTCGGTCGCCCGCAAATACATGGGCCGCGGCCTGCCGCTCCTGGACCTGATCCAGGAAGGCAACATCGGCCTCTCGCGGGCGGTCGAGAAGTACGACTACCGCAAGGGCTACCGCTTCAGCACCTACGCGTACTGGTGGATCCGCCAGGCCGTCACCCGTGCCATCGCAGACCAGGCGCGGACGATCCGCGTCCCGGTCCACATGATCGAGCTGATCGGCGACGTCTACAAGGTGGCGCGCGAGCTCCAGCAGGGTCTTGGCCGCGAGCCGAACGCCGAGGAGATCGCCCTCAAGATGGGCACGACGCCGGAGAAGGTCCGCCAGATCCTCCGCGCCGCCAAGCAGCCGATCTCGCTCGAGACGCCGGTTGGCGAGGACGAGGGCAACACGATTGCCGACTTCGTCGCCGATCGCGGCGTCCAGGCGCCGGCCGAGGCGGCCGACGACGCGATGCTCAAGCACCAGGTCGAGAACGCGCTGGCTGAGTTGAGCCCGCGCGAGCGGCAGGTACTGAGGATGCGGTTCGGGCTGGAGGACGGGCGCGACCGGACGCTCGGGGAGATCGGCGAGGAGCTCGGGGTCAGCCGCGAGCGCGTGCGCCAGATTGAGGCCGAGGCGCTGGGGAAGCTGCGTCACCCGCGCCTGCGGAGCCGCCTCCGCGAGTACATCGACGGGTAGGGCGCGTCGCTACCGGGCTTTCACGAAGGCCGGGGCACCACCCGGTATCCCCCGACCTTCGTCTTCCCCCTCATGCAACCCGGCGTGGTCCGACCTCGGCTTCTCGTCACGCGTCGTTCATCCTTTTTGCTTGCGATCGAGGGCGGTGTCGGCGGCCGCACGACTTGGGATGATTGTGTGACGTGACGGCCCAGGCGCCGGCACTGTCGCTGAAAGCGCCCGGGTCGGCCCGGTATGCTGCCGACGCCGAGCCGATCGCTGGCGCCGATGCCACCCGGGGGTCGCGGCATGCCGGATGCCTGCGCGCTCCTCTACGTCCACATGAACCCGCCGCCGGGCGCCGAGGCCGAGTTCCACGCCTGGTATGACGACCACGCCGCGAAACGCTTCGCGCTGCCGGGCGTCCTGACTGCGCGCCGCTACTGGAACGTCGCACCCGATGGTCCCCGCCACCTCGCCTGGTACGACCTCGAAGACCCCGCGGTGCTGCACAGCCCCGAGTACCTCGCCCTCCGCGAGCGGGAGAAGGTGTCCGACCGGGAATTCATGGGCCGGCTGCTGCTGGTCGACCGGCGAGTGTACCGCGCCCTCGACATCGGCCGGCCCTGGACCGCACCCTGGACCGACCACGCGCCGTACCTGGTCTCGATGACGATGGATCCGCCGGCCGAGCTGGTCGAGGATTACCACGCCTGGTATCTCGAAGAGCACATCCCAATGCTGATGAAGGTGCCCGGCTGGCGCCGGATCCAGCGCTTCGAGCAGGTCGATGGCCACGCCCCGAGCTTCCTGGCCGTCCACGAGATCGAGTCGTTGGACGTGTTCGAGACCGACGCTTTCAAGGCGGCCGTCGGGACGCCCTGGCGGGACAAGGTGATCGGCTACGTCACTCGACGCGAGCGCCTGACTTTCCGACTCCTCCGTGGCTACTGACCGTTCGCACGTCACGCGCCGGGGTACGCGACGAGGGGAGCTGCCGCGCCGTCGACGGCTCCGCTTCCTGATGTGCCAGAATGTTCCGGCTCGTCCCTCGAAACCTTGCCCGGAGTGCGCCGCCGCCGATGGCAAGACCGCCTCGCCCGAAGTCCACGTCCTCGAGTCCGTCGGCGCGCGCCGGGCGGGCCCGCCTGGACGTCGCGCTCGTCGAGCGGGGTCTGATCGACAGCCGCGAGAAGGCCCAGGCGGTCATCCTGGCCGGCCAGGTCACCGTCGACGGCCAGCTCGCCCGCAAGCCGTCCGAGTCGGTCACGTCGGCGGCCGAGGTCGTCGTCGCGCCATCCGGGTCTGACGAGTTCGCCAGCCGCGGCGGCCACAAGCTCGCCCACGCCCTCGACCGCTTCGCCATCTCCATCGACGGCCGCGTCTGCCTGGACGCCGGCGCGTCGACCGGCGGCTTCACCGACGTCTTGCTGCGCCGGGGCGCCGCGCGGGTGTATGCCGTCGACGTCGGGTGGGGCCAGCTCGATTGGCGGCTGAGGAACGACCCGCGCGTCGTCGTTCGCGAGCGCACGAACATTCGCCATCTCGACGCGTTGCCGGAGCCGATCGAGCTGGCCGTGATCGACGTCTCGTTCATCTCGCTGCGGCTCGCCCTGCCGCCGATCGGCCGGCTGCTGAGACCCGGCGCGCCGATCGTGGCGCTCGTCAAGCCCCAGTTCGAGGCCGGCAAGGGGCAGGTCGGGCGGGGCGGCGTCGTCCGCGACAGGCGGCTCCACCGACGCATCGTGGTCGAGCTGTGGGCCTGGGCCGGCGCGCACGGATTCGCGCCGTGCGGGCTGACCGCCTCTCCGATCCGCGGCCCGGCCGGCAACGTCGAGTTCCTGCTCTGGCTCGAGAACGCGCGCAATACGAGCGCCCCAGACATCGGCGCCGTCGGTACCCATGCCGGTTCAGATGACGAGCGCGCGGTGGCCGGTGCGCCGGCGTCGGTCGATGCCGTCGTCGACGCCGCGCTGGCCGAGGCGCCGACGGCGTGATGTGGTGAGGGCGTAGGTCGTGCGCGTCGCGCTGGTCCACCAGCCGTACCGACCGGAGACCGCCGAGACGGCCAGGACGTACACCCCGCTCCTCGAGGCGCGTGGGGCTCGCTGGTCCCTGCTGTCGGCGTTCGACCTGGAGCGCGACGACCCGTCCGAGTACACGCTGGCGCTCTCGTTCGGTGGGGACGGCACGACGTTGCGGACCGCCCGCTGGGCCTGCGCCGCCGGTCTGCCGATCGTGCCGGTCGGGATGGGCACGCTCAGCTTCCTGGCCGAGCTGCACCCCGAGGAGGTGGAGTCGCACCTCGACCCGTACCTCGCCGGCGAGTACTGGCGCGACGAGCGGGCGATGCTCTCGCTCTGCATCGACGGCGAGCGCGCCCACGCACTCAACGACGTGGTGATCGCGCGCGGCGCCCAGCTTCGGGCGATCACCGTCGACCTCCAGGTCCACGGCCGCGACGTGACCCGCTTCACGGCGGACGGCGTCGTGGTCGCCACGGCCACCGGCTCGACCGCCTACGCCCTCTCGGCCGGTGGTCCGGTGCTGGCGCCCGAGCTGCGAAACATCGTCGTCGTGCCGATCGCCGGGCACCTGTCGGCCTTGCGCAGCCTCGTCCTGCCCGAGACGGCCGAGCTGACGCTGACCGTCGCCCGGAGCCAGCCGGCCATCGCCTCGGCCGACGGCCAGGTCGACTTCGACGTCCCGGTCGGCCAGCCGGTCGTCGTGCGGTTGGCCCAGGAGCGCGCGGTGTTCGCTCGCCGCGGCGACCCGCGCGACTTCTACGCCCACCTCACCGAGCGCCTCCGCCGCACCACCTGAACGGCCAAGGAGCCTGCCGCCATGCCGAATTTCATCGACGCTCTGCGCGGCGATGCAGCGTACTTCGGCGCATGGATCGGGTAGCGCAGCTCCTTGGGAGCTGCTACGGTCTGGTCGTCGAGCGAGTGGAGCCGGCCCCGCGCGGCTGGACCGGTGAGACGTACGTCGCCACGACCCGAGACGGGGCGCGCGTCTTCGTCAAGGTCTACCCGAAGGACCGCCTCCCGCCGTCCGCCGCGCCCGGGTTGCCGGTGCTCGCCGAGCTGCACCAGCTCGGCCTGACCCGGGTGAGCCGGCCGATCCTGTCGACGTGCGGCGCCTTCCACGAGCGGCTCGGCGATGACCTCGTGGTGGTCTTCGAGCACCTCGATGCTGCCCCGCTCGCCTTCCAGTTCGGCGGGAACTGGCTCGGCGATCTGATCGCGCGCGTCCACCAGCAAACCGAACGGATCACGAGCCCGATTGCCCGCGAAACGCTCGAACCGCCGTATGCCGAGGCGCTCTGGCTAACGCTGGCGCGCGCCCACCGAGAGCCCGCGTCGGACGAGCCGCGACAGGGGCTCCGGCGGTTCCTCGAAGAGCACGCAACCGCGATCGCCGACGACTGGGTCGCCTTCGGCGAGGTCGCCCGAGTCTGCCGGGCGGCGTCCTTCGAGCTGGTGCTCACCCACGGCGATTGGCCGTTCAACCTGCTCCAGGGCGCCGACGGCACGCTCTACTTGATCGATTGGGATGAGCTGCTGCTCGCCCCGCCCGAGCGGGATACCTGGTTCGCCGCCGGCGAGCCCGCGTTCTGGCGCAGCTACCGCGCCCGGCGCGGCGGCTACGCCGAGAACCCCCTCGCTGCCGCGTACTACGTCCACAACCGGTACTTCGAGGAGCTGCTAGGCTGCGCACGGGAGATCCTCGGCGACAGCACCGCGGAGCACCGAGCCCGGGCGCTCGCCCTCCTCGGAAGCGAGTGGATGGTGGGCTTGCGCGCCCGGATAGGGCAGGCCCGTGCTCGGGCACAGGGCGGATGACGTCGCTCCCGACTCGATGTGGTCCGGCCCGCTGCCGGCCCACGCCCAATTTCCCGGCAACGACCTCCTCCCGGACGGCTCGCGTACAGGGTACGATGGAGGAGTCTCCGCGGGGTAGCGCCGTGGCGTGCCTCTCGGCGCCATACTCTCGCACAGTCTCAGCGCCTGTCTTCTAGAAGGATCGTCCGACCCGTGCTCGCCCAGCTCACGATCCGCGACTTCGCCATCATCGACCGCCTGACGATCGAGTGGTCGCCGGGGCTGAACGTCGTTACCGGCGAGACCGGCGCCGGCAAGTCGATCATCATCGACGCCGTCGGCGCGCTGCTCGGCGGCCGCGTCACGCCCGACATGGTCCGCACCGGCGCGCCCCGCGCGACGGTCGAGGGTATCTTCGACCTGTCGGACGTCAAGGACCTCGACGAGCTGCGGGCCGCGCTCGACGAGCACGGTCTCGAGCTGGAAGATGGCGGGCTGATCCTCACCCGCGACGTGGCCGGAACGGGCCGGCGGGGAGTGGCGCGGATCAACGGTCGGGCCGTCCCGACGGCGGTGCTCCAGCAGGTCGGCGAGCACCTCGTCGACATCCACGGCCAGAGCGAGCACCTGTCGCTGCTTCGCCCGCGCGAGCATTTGGAGCTGCTCGACCGCTACGCCGGACTCGGGCCGCAACGCGCGCGGCTGGCCGGGCTCGTCGCCGAGCTGCGGGCCGTCGAGCGCGAGCAGGTCCGCGTGCGCGACGAGGCTCGTCAGGCCCAGCGCGAGCAGCAGCTCCTCCGCCACGAGGTCGACGAGATCGACGCCGCGGGGCTGGCGCCGGGCGAGGAGGAGGAGCTGGCGCTCCAGCGCGGCCGGCTCCGTAACGTCGAGCGGCTGCGGGCGGCGGTCATCGGGGCGTACGCGGCAATCACCGGCGACGAGGATCACTCCGGCGCCGCCGATCTGGTCGGGCAGGGCTCGCTCGCGCTCGGCGGCGTGGTGAGCATCGACCCCGCCCTGAACGACCAGGTCGAGCTGCTGGACGCCGCGGCCACCCAGTTGGACGACGCGGCGCGCGCCCTCCGCAAGTACCTCGACGGCATCGAGGACGATCCGGAAGGGCTCCAGGTGGTCGAGGAGCGCCTGCTGCTGATCGCCGACCTGAAGCGGAAGTACGGCGATACGATCGAGGCGATCGGCGCCTACGCCGAGCGCGCCCGGTCGCGGCTCGAGGCCGTCGAGCGGCAGGACGAGCTAATCGCCCAGCTCGACGCCCGACGCGGGGAGCTGCGGGCGCAGGTCGGCGCCCTGGCCGGCGAGCTGTCAATGCGGCGGCGGGCGGCGGCGGCCGAGCTGGAGCGCGCGGTCGTCGCCGAGCTGCGCGACTTGAACATGCGGGCTCGGTTCGTCGTACGGATGGAGCAGGCGGACGATACGGCCGGCGTGCCCGTCGCGCTGGCCGGCCCGGAGCGGCGTGACGGCGCAGAGGGCGGCGCTGATGCGCAACGGTCCCTGGCCTTCGACCTAACCGGCGTGGACCGCGTCGAGTTCCTGATCGCGCCGAACCCCGGCGAGGAGCCGAAGGGGATCGGCCGGATCGCCAGCGGCGGCGAGCTGGCTCGGATCGCGCTGGCACTCAAGACGGTGCTGTCGCGGGTCGACCGGCGCGGGACGCTGATCTTCGACGAGGTGGACACCGGAGTCGGCGGGCGGAGCGCGCCGGTCGTCGGCGAGAAGCTCTGGGCCCTGACCGGCGAGCACCAGGTGTTCTGCGTGACGCACATGCCGCAAGTGGCGGCGTACGCGGACGCCCACCAGGTGGTGGCAAAGGGCACGGATGAACGGTCGACGCGCGTGGTGGTACGCTCGCTGTCGCCCGAGGAGCGCGCCGAGGAGCTGGCGCAGATGCTCGGGGGGCCGCTCGGGGGTGAGGGCGCCCGCCGCAACGCCCGCGAGCTGCTGGACGGTGCGCTCGCCCGTAAGGCGGCGCTCCGCCAGGATGCTGCTCGAGGCCTGCCGGTCGGGGGAGCCCCGGGCTTCCCGGTCAGCTCGGACTCGGCCTCGTCCTCACCGGGGCCGACGTCGACCGATGGTGCCGGAGCGCCCGACAGTTCGGCCGCGCAGCAGCCTCCGCCCATGCCCGATGG
>JALYGH010000450.1 GCA_030777205.1 Chloroflexota bacterium | reverse complement strand
GGAACCTCCGCCGCCTACTCACAGTCGATCCGACGCTGCCAGTCGGCTTCAACCCGTTCTTCTACCTCGATTGGGTGGCCGACGACCGCGACATGGAGATCGTGCCGGGCGTGCGTGGGGCGTACGGCTATCTCGACGCCCACGTGCTGGCCCGCCGTCACCTGTCCTCGACGCTCGACTACTTGCGCGACCGCCTCGGCGGCCTCCTGTGGCTCGTCCCCGGCGCCCGCGAGGCCCACCTCCGCCTCGACTTCTTCGAGCGGATGCTCGCCGACGACCTCGACGTCGTGCCCATCTTCCACGCCGCCGGCTACCTGGTCGACGTCTGGACCCTCGATGCCGGCACCCCCAATTGGGAATCCCGGCTCGAGCGGGCCGTCGCGGCCGGCGTGGATCTCGTCACGACGAACACGCCGCACGCCCTGTCCGCGTACATGGAGGAGCCAGGGGCACGAACCGAGGGGCAAGGAGGACTGCAAAGTCGGACTTGATGCGCCTCTTGCAGCTCCCGCGTCATCCTGAGGGAAGCGAAGGGATCTGTGGACTCGCCCAAATGGTGCACCGGGTGAAGTACATCCTGACCGTGGAGATGAGCAGTGCTTCATGCCTCTGCAGGACGTCACGACGGATGAAAATGTGGGCACCCGGGCCGCCACCCGTCGACGGTGCACACGCCTGCCCACTGAGGTCGCGCCAGAGTCGTGACAAGCCTGGCCGATGCGACGCTCCGCCGCATTGCCCTCAAGGCCCGCGCCTCGGATGGGGATCGAGGAGACCTTACTGGGCCGTCGTCGGCTGGGCTGCAACGTCCGCAGCGGGTCGTCTAAGCAGTGTCGACCGAAGCACCATCAGGGCCTCGACGGCGATCGAAGCAACGGCGGCGCGGCCACGACGGGGGCCGGCGAACCTGACGATTGAATGGAGCGTAGGGTGACGCCGCCAATACGTCAACGGCGCGAAGTACCCACTGGAGTGTCCAGATGACCGCCACGCCGGCTTTCCTGTTCGACCTGGACGGCACGCTCGTCGACTCCGTCTATCAACATGTGCTCGCCTGGAGGCACTCGCTCGAGGCGGCCGGCATCGAGCTCTCGGTCTGGCGGATCCACCGGCGGATCGGCATGTCCGGCGGCCTGCTCGTGAACGCCCTGCTCCGCGAGACCCGGGCGACGGTCACGCCCGAGCAGGTGGCCGAGGTCCAGCGCCGCCACGCCGTGGCGTACAGTCGCCTGGTGTCCCAGGTGCGGCCGCTCCGCGGCGCCCGCGAACTGCTCGCCTACCTGACGGAGCGTGGCGTCCCCTGGACGATCGCGACGAGCGGCCGGATCGAGAGCGCCCGACCCGCCCTCGACATCCTCGGCGTCGGGCCGGCGGTGCCGGTCGTGACCCGCGACCAGGTGCCGCACGCCAAGCCGGACCCGGACCTGTTCCTGGCGGCGGCCGAGCGCCTCGGCGTCGACATCGCGGCGTCGGTCGTAATTGGCGACAGCGTCTGGGACCTGCTCGCCGCCCGCCGCGCCCGCGCGCTCGGGATCGGCGTGCTGTCCGGCGGCTACGGACAGGACGAGCTGCAGAGCGCCGGCGCCTACCGCGTCTACGAGGACCCGGCCGACCTGCTCCGCCACCTCGACGAGGTCGGCGTCCGCCCGGCCGAGTAGGGCGACCGCCCTCCGCGAGTGCACCGGGCCATCACGTCCCCGACGTCCAAACGTGCGGCGCACACCCGGGCGCGGTCGCCGGCTCTCGGGCGAGCCGGCCCGCCCCACACCCACCCTCGTCCCCTGTGAGAGCCGCCCGCCCTCCCGCACCCACCCGGGACAGGGAGCGGTGGCGAGCGTCCTGCCGCTCCCTCTCCCCCTTTCGAAGAGGAAGCGGCAGGCGATGTGAACGAGCCGACCAACCCGAGAGCCGACGACCGCGCCGCCGACTTGCGTCAGGCGGGCACCCGAGCATCAGCGTAGCCGACAGGAGATCCGGCCGCGACGCTTTAGGGACGGTGTGTTACGCACCCGGGTGCTTGACGTTTGGTGCGCGCGCTCCGTAGCCTCCCGGCTGTACCCGTCGAAACGGAGGGATCGGTGGACCGAGGCGAGCGACCGGCGCGACGGCTGCTGCTGGTGGAGGACAACCCCCGGCTGCGGCCGGCCCTCGCGGCCGGGCTCGAGGGAACCGGTGCAGTCAGCGTCGTCGCCCAGTGCGGCAGCGGCGAGGAGGCGTTGGAGCTCTGCCTGGCCGATCCGCCGGACGCCATCCTGATGGACGTCCAGCTCAGCGGGCCGCTGGACGGCATCGCGACCGCCCAGGCGATCCGCCGCGAGCTGCCGCGCCTACCGGTCGTCTTCTACTCGATTCAGGACAATGACTCGTACTACCGCTCGTTTCGGCGGGCGGGCATCCTCAGCCACTACGCGTACGTGCGCAAGTCGAACTACCTGCTGCCCGGGCTGATCGTGCCGCTGCTGCGGGACGCCATCGCCGGTCGCAGCTTCGTCGACCCGGAGATCGTCGATCGCGTCGAAGAGGTGCGCCAGAAGGACGAGCAGGCGCCCCTCGGCCTGCTCGAGCCGAACGAGCAGGTGGTGGCGAGGCTGCTCGCTCAGGGGTTGAGCAACGAGCAGATCGCCGCTCGCCTCGGCTTCCGCGACAAGCGGACCATCAGCCGCGTCAACGGCCAGATCTACGCCGCCTGGGGCCTCGACGAGAGCGCGACCGACGAGAAGATCGCCCGCACGCGGGCGGCGATGATCGTGCGCGAGGGGCGCCTGCTGCGCTGGGACGAGGAGGGCCGGGTGTACGCGGTCGACGCTCGCGGCGAGTGGGGGCCGTACGATCTCGGGGTCGACGACGACGGGATCGGCGACCTCGGCGTCGGCGCGTAACGACCGTGGCAGCGTTCCCCTGGCTCGCGTCGGCCGCCCGCGCGCTCGCCTTGTTCGACACGATCGCCCTGGTCTGGCTCGGCCTGACGATCCTGCTCAACGCCGAGCGCCGCCACCTCGCGACCTGGTTGACCGCCGGCGGGCTGCTGCTCGGCGGGCTGGCGGCCGCCGCCCATGTGGCCCGGCTCGGCTTCGACGGGCCGCTGCCGGTCGCCTTGGCGGTCGACTGGTGGCGCCTGACCTGGCTGCCGTTCGCCGGCGCGCCGTACCTCTGGTGCATCGCGCTCACCTGGTACACCACCCGCCTGCGCACGGTCGGGGAGTGGGCGGCCCTGGTCGGCCTGACGGCCGGCGGCCTGGTCGTGTTCGCGCTGCTGCTGGCCAGGGTGCCGCTCGTGGCGTTCGGGGCGCATCCGGACTACTCCGTGCCGGCCCCTACCGGTGAGGCGGCGGGCGCGTCGGGAAGTCCGCCGCCGGCCGGCCCCGACGCGGCCGGGCTCTCCCAGGCCGAGCCGACGCTGGCGTTCGGGGCGCTCCTGCTTTTCGCGGCGCTCTGCGTCGGCCTCGGCCTGCTCGCGCTGCGGTACCCTCGCACGCCGGATCGCTTCATGGGCGAGCTGGCGTTTCGGCGCGCCCGGCCGTGGCTCGCGGTCACCTCGGTCGTCGTCCTGGCACTGAGCGTCGTGGTCGCCGTCGCGCTGACGGGGCCGGCCGACGCCCCGCCGGCGCTGCTCGACCTGCTCGGCCTCGGGCTCCTCGGGCTCCAGGCGACGCTGATGGGACGGGCCGTCGTCTCGTACGAGGTCTTCACCGGCCAGGCGCTGCCGCTCGGCGGGCTCGCCCGGCACTGGAAGAACAGCCTGATCCTGGCGGCCGGCTTCGGCGTCTCGGTGTCGCTCAGCCTGGAGCTACCGATCGGCGGGATCTATCGCCTGCTGCTCGCGACGGTCCTCGTCGCCGGCTTCTACGCGCTGGTGAGCTGGCGCGCATTCGTCGAGCGCGAACGCAGCCTCGACCGCCTACGCCCGTTCGTCACGAGCGAGCACGCCTACGATCGCCTGCTCGGGCCGGACGCTGCGCCCAACGGGGCGTCGCCCGGCGACGGGTTCGCCGACGCCGATCGACGCCTCGCGGAGCCGTTCCGCGCGCTCTGCGACGACCTGCTCGGCGCGCGGGCCGGCTACCTCTGCCCGCTCGGGACGTTGGCGCCGCTCGTCGGGCCGCCGCTCGCCTTCCCCGTGCCAGCCGACGCCGCGATGCCGACG
>JALYGH010000449.1 GCA_030777205.1 Chloroflexota bacterium | reverse complement strand
GGCGATGGCCTGGCAGGCGGCCGGGTTGCCGTACCTCGCGCCGACCGGGCCCGGGGCCGGCTTCTTCCCGCTCTGGCTCGCCCTGATTGGCGTCGTCCTCGCCGTCCTGATCGCGATCACCGCTCACCGCACCCCGGGCCTCCCGTCCGGCCCGACCGAACACGGCGGACGGGCCGGCCTGCTCCGAGTCGCCCTGGCGGCCGGTGGGCTGCTCGTGATGATCCTGCTGATCCCGGTCTTCGGGCTCATCCTGGCCGTCCTGCTCTACCTGCTGTTCCTGGCGCTGGCGATCGAGCGGCTCTCGCCGGCCGTCGGGATCGGCATGAGCCTCGGGACCATCGCCTTCGTCTACGTCGTGTTCGCCCGGCTGCTGCGGGTGCCGTTCCCGACCGGGCCTCTGGGGTTCTAGCGCGGTGGAGATCCTGAACGACCTCCTGCTCGGCTTCTCGGTGGCGCTCGCGCCGCAGAACCTCTTCTTCGCCTTCATCGGCGCGCTGATCGGCACCGTGATCGGCGCCCTGCCGGGCATCGGTCCGTCGGCGGGAGTGGCGCTCCTGTTGCCGATCACGTTCGGGATGAACCCGGCCTCGGCGATCATCATGCTCGCCGGCATCTACTACGGCGCGATGTACGGCGGGACGATCACCTCGGTCCTGATCAACACGCCGGGCGAGTCGGCGTCGGTGATGACCACGCTCGACGGCTACCAGATGGCGGTCAAGGGGCGGGCCGGCGCGGCCCTCGGGATGGCCGCGATCGGCTCGTTCCTCGCCGGCACGGCCGGCGTGATCGCCCTGACGCTGGCCGCGCCGCCACTGGCCGAGATCGCGATCTCCTTCGGCCCGCCGGAGTACTTCGCCCTGATGGTGCTCGGCCTGACGACGCTGACCGGCCTGTCCGGCTCCTCGAAGCTCAAGGGCCTGCTGATGGGCGTCGTCGGCCTGCTCCTCGGCACGATCGGCATCGACCCGCTGCTCGGGCTGCCGCGCTTCACCTTCGGCAACGTCAACCTGGCCGACGGGCTCGACTTCCTGCCGGTCGCGGTCGGCCTGTTCGGCATCGCCGAGATCCTGGCCAACGTCGACACCCCGACCCGGGCCGAGCCGATCAAGGCCCGGATCACCGGCCTGCTGCCGACCCGCCAGGACTGGCGCGACTCGCGGGGCGCCGTGGTGCGCGGCACCGTCCTCGGCTTCTTCGTCGGGGCCCTGCCCGGGGCCGGCGCGACCATCGCCTCGTTCCTGGCCTACAGCCTCGAGAAGCGGGTCTCGAAGCGGCCGGAGCAGTTCGGGACCGGCGTCATCGAGGGCGTCGCCGCGCCGGAGACGGCCAACAACTCGGCCACGGCCGGCGCGCTCGTGCCGCTGATGGTCCTGGGCATCCCCGGCTCGGCCACGACCGCCGTGATGCTCGGCGCGCTGACCCTCTACGGGCTGCAGCCGGGGCCGCTGCTGATGGACCTGCACTCCGACGTGTTCTGGGGGCTGGTCGCCAGCATGTACATCGGCAACGTCATGCTGCTGATCCTCAACCTGCCGCTGGCGCCGGCCTTCGCCAGCATCCTGCGGATCCCCTACTCGGCCCTGGTGCCGGTCATCATGGGGATCGCCCTGGCCGGCGTCTACAGCGTCGAGAACAGCACCTTCGACCTGATGGTCGCGCTGATCTTCGGCGTCCTCGGCTACGCCATGAAGCGGTTCGGCTACCCATCGGCGCCGCTGGTCCTGGCGCTGGTGCTCGGCCCGCTGATGGAGCGGGCGTTTCGACAGTCGCTGCAGATGTCCCAGGGCGGCCTGGGGATCTTCGCGACCCGCCCGGTGACCGCGATCTTCCTGCTGATCGCCCTGATCGTCGTCGTCGCCCCGCTCGTCGCCTGGGTCCGCGCTCGCCGCGGCCGCCCGATCCCGGTCCCGGTCCCGGCCGAGCCGCGCGAGACCGACCGCTGAGTCTCGCGCCCGCGCCCGCCCGTCGCCGTCGGCAGTGCCGGAATGGCGGGTGTGGCGGCGCCAACGTGCAGCGCCGCGAACTCTCGCGGTTGGGGGCAGGAAGTCGGGGGACGGGGTAACCGCGCTGGGCGTGACAGGGATGTTGTCGGGTGGGGCGTGGCCCGCGTACCATCGTCGAGCACGGACGCCCCACGTCCCGACTGAACGAGGAAGTACGCATGCCGATCGGACAGCCCGGAGATCGCTTCAGCCTGGCGCGGGTGTTCGTCGCGATGGTCCTCGGCGGCGTCGTGCTCGGCGCTGCGGGGTACCTGTTCGACCTGGTGGTGGGGCGGCTGATCGGGATGGGCGGCTGGTGGACGGTGTTCTTCCACGGCGGATTGATCGTCGGCGCCGCGGCCCAGGGCCTCCGCGAATTCGCTACCCCCCGCCCGGCCGAGCGCGAGGCGCTCGCCGCCGAGGCCCGCGCACGGGCGACGGCCGGGCCGGCGGACGGGACGGAGCAGCCGTAAGCCGCGGCCCGTCCCGACACGCCCGATCACCATACGTCGAGGAGGATTCCCGGATGGCCTCCCAGCCCTGGACCTTCGAGCCGGTCGCCGGACCGTACACCTTCACCGAGGGCCCCGTCTGGGACGGGACGGTCCTCCGCTTCACCGACATCCGAGCCAGCCGGATCATGCGCTACGACCCGCGCACCGGCGCCTGCGACCCGTTCGCCGAGGGTACGAACCAGGCGAATGGCCTGACACTCGACCGGCAGGGGCGGCTGATCGTCTGCGAGGGCGGCGGGCGGCGGATGGCTCGGTACGAGGCGAGCGGGGAGCGGGTCACCCTCGCCGAGACGTTCGAGGGCAAGCGGCTGAACAGCCCGAACGACGTCGTGTGTGACAGCCGGGGGCGGATCTGGTTCACCGACCCGCGCTACGGCGAGCGCGCGGGCATGGAGCTCGACCACGACTCGATCTATCGCCTCGACCCGCGCGCCGACGGGTGGTACGACATCGTCCGGGTCACGTTCGACACGACCCGCCCGAACGGGCTGGCCTTCGCCCCGGATGAGCGGACACTGTACGTGGCCGAGTCGCCGCCGGCGCCGGCGGGCAGCCGCCAGCTTCGGGCGTACCCGGTGAACGACGATGGCAGCCTCGGCCAGCATCGCGTCCTGCACGACTTCGGGCCGCACCGCGGCATCGACGGCATGCGAGTGGACGCCGACGGGTTTATCGTCGCAGCCTGCGGCTGGGGCGAGAGCGGGCCCGGGCCGCGCATCGCGGTCGTCACCCCGGACGGGACGGTCGTCGAGGAGCACCCGACGCCGACCAACCCGACGAACTGCTGCTTCGGCGAGGACGACCTCGCGACGCTGTTCGTCACCGGCTACGACGGCCGCCTGTACCGGGCGCGGACGGACCGTCGCGGCCGACGCGCCTGACCCGCTCGCCGTCGTTGGCCTCCCGTCGACCGCGGCTCGCGAGGCCGCCCTGGAAAGCTCCGGGG
>JALYGH010000448.1 GCA_030777205.1 Chloroflexota bacterium | reverse complement strand
CCGCCAGGGCGTAGATCAAGAGGATGCCGAGCCAGAAATGGGGGATCGCCACCCCGCCGAAGGCGAACAGGCTCGCGAAGATGTCCCAGCGCGAGTTCGGCCGGAGCGCCGAGATGATGCCTGCCGGCAGCGCGATCAGGAGGGCGAGCAGCATCGCCAGGACCGTCAATTCGAGGGTCACCGGCAGGCGCTGGGCGATGCCGGTGGTGACCGGCTGCTTGTCGCGGGTGGAGATGCCAAGGTCGCCGCGGACGGTCTTGCCGAGCCAGTCGAGGTACTGGATCGGGACCGGCCGGTCGAGGCCGAGCTCGGCCCGCTTCGCCTCGTACACCTCGCGATTGCTCGCGAGCTGGTCGCCGAGGATCAGCAGGGCCGGGTCGCCCGGCAGGAGGAAGATGATCGAGAAGGAGATGACGCTCGCCAGGAGCATCACCGGAATCATCTGCAGGACGCGCTGGATGATGTAGGTGGCCATGGTCGCTTCACTCAGGAGCAAGGAGCCAGGAGAGAAGGCCGCGGAGTCGAGCGCAACGAGAGTGTCATTCTGAGACAGGCGGAGCCTGGCGAAGAATTTTGCCTCCCGGTGTAGGGCGGGACGAGATCCCTTCGCTGCGCTCAGGGCTTGCTCTGAGCGCAGCGAAGGGGCAGGCTCTTCGCAAGACTACGTCTTACTTAGGATGACAGTACTGTTGCGCCCAGCACGTCACCCCCTCCTTGCTCCTGAGTCGTGTCCTCCGTTAGCCGAGCCAGGACTCGGTGAAGTGCCAGCGGTTGGTGACCGGCTCGACGAAGTTCTGGAGCTTGTTGGTGAAGGCCCAGTTCCAGTTCTGCTGCCAGAGCGTGCTGTACCAGGCCTGCTCGAACGCGCGCCGCTCGAGGTCGAGGTACTTCTGCTTGCGCTGCTCGGCGTCGAAGGTGGCGGCGGCCGCGTCGATCATCCGGTCCCACTCGGGGTCCTCGAGGTGGGCGACGTTGAACGAGCCGCCGGAGTGGTAGTAAGCCCGCCACTGGCCGTCCGGGTCGTCGGCGGTGACCGGGTTGCGCATCGAGGCCATGTCGAACTTGCCGCCGGGCTGCCCGGGCCGCTTGACCAGCTTGGCGGTCCAGGCGGCCCGCTCGAGCGTCTCGAGGTTGACCGCAAAGCCGACCTGCTCGCCCATCTGCTTGATCATCTCGGACTGGGCCTTGTCCACGGCGCGGTCGATGACCGAGAAGGTGAACGCGACTCGTCCGTCCGGACCGGCCAGGCTCTTGTCCTCGGCGATGGCCTCCTTGACGAGCGCCTCGGCCTTGGCGCGGTCGTAGGAGTAGTACGGCACCTGCTCGGAGTCGTCGTAGCCGAGCGAGCCCTTCGGCAGGAGGTACTTGCGGGCGACGCCCGACGCGAAGCCGAGCGTCTTGGCCATCGCCTCGCGGTCGAGGGCGTAGAGCATCGCCTGGCGGAGCTTGACGTTGCGGAAGGGGCTCTCCGGGTTGGTCGAGTCGAAGATGACGCGGTAGTTGTTGCCGGAGGCGAGCGACTCGACGAGCGTAATACTCGAGTCGCTCTTGAGGCCGGCGACGTCCTTGCCCTGGATCAACTCGGTGAACTGGGCGCTGCCGCTGCGCAGCTCGAGCAGGCGGACCGAGTCGTCGATGATCAGCCGGTACTGGAGCTTGTCGATGTAGGGCAGCGGCTGGCCGTCGGCGCCCTTCTTCCAGTAGTCCGGGTTCCGCTCCAGCGTGACGTGGCTGCCGGTCTGCCACTCGACGAAGCGGTACGGCCCGGCCCCGACCGGGCTGCGGCCGTAGGCGTCCTTGCCGGCCTTGTTGTAGGCCTCGGGGCTGATCGGGGCGGCGCCGGGGCCGCAGAGGGCGCTGACGATCGCCGCGTTCGGCGCGGAGAAGCGGATGCGCACGGTGCTGTCGTCGACGACTTCGACCGCCTTCGAGGTGAAGGTGAAGGCAGTGCTCGGGTTCGCGCGCAGCTGCTCGAGCGCCGCCTGGTCCTCGCCGGAGACGTCGATGCCGCGCATGTTGGCGCGCGGGCCGGAGGCCGGGTGGAAGATGAGCCGGTCGAGGTTCCACTTCGCGGCCTTGGCATCCCAGGCGGTGCCGTCGTGGAACTTGACGCCTTTCTGGAGCTTGAGGGTCAGGAGGTCCGGCTTCTGGTCCCACTCGGCGACCAGGTCGGGCTGGGGGCCCCAGTTGCCGCTGCTGTCCTGGAGCCAGTTCATCCAGGCGCCGTAGATCATGTTGCTGCCGTTCGGCTCGGCGGTGTTGAAGGGCGGGTCGAAGCTGACCCAGTCGTTCTGGACGACGACGTTCAACTGGCCGCCGCGCTTCGGCGTGCCGGTCGCCTGCTGCGCGAGCTGGGGGGTGGCCTGCGCGGCGGGCTTGCCGGCGTCGGCCGGCTTCGCGGCCTGGGCCGGCTTGCTGGCGTCGGCGGGCTTGCTCGACTCGGCCGGCTTGGCCGGCGCCTGGGCGGACTGGCCGCAGGCCTGCAGGAGCGGCATGCTGGCGAGGGTGGCGGCGCCCAGCCCGAGCGCCTTGAGCATCTGTCGACGGTTCATCGTCTGTCACTCCACGGACGGCTACGTCCTCGAAGGGCGCCGGAATCCCGGCCGGCATCCAGCGCCGGCAGGCGGCGCCTCCCCGCGTGACAGTTTACCAAGCTGACAGCCCCGCTGAGCGTCAACAATGCACAGCGACGAGTGCGAAGGGGTCCCGCGGGCGGTGGGGCGGGACAGGTGTAGACCATCGTGGGCGTGCATCGGCGGTGCCGTGAGGCGTGCGTGGCGTGACCCGGATGGTCTCCGGACGCTCATCGGCAGTCCCTGCGTGGTCGTCGGTGATCTCAGGATCGGGGCGGCACTGAAGCGCCCGGACGGCGGCACGAATTCCATCAATTATGTCGAGGACCGCCGCGTCGACGTCCGGTCAAGATCGCAGCGGGCGGCCGTCACTCGGGGCTGCCTGGAGCTCGGCGAAGGGCGCGGCCTTCCAGTTGGACGCGCGAGGATGATCGAGGTCACGCGCACCTCGCCCGTCTCGTGCCGCTCCATCGCCCGCCGCGGGTCGACGTCGTAGCAGTAGTCGGCGGCGAGGAAGTCGCGGCTGACGAGCAGGAGGATGACGTCGGCCGAGTCGAGAGGCGCGTCGATCTGCCGCGCCACTCAGCCCCCGCGCCGATCTCGTAGTCATGCCACGTCCGAACGGTCCCCTCACGGTGGAGCATGCCCCGCAACTTCTCCAACTCAAGGCGCCAGGGCGCATCGGCGCGGGCGTCGGCACGGTCTCCTCCGGGGTCAACGGGCGCGAATGCGCCAGCGAGCCTGGCGCATCTTGCGGCGCCGTTGCGCAGCCATTGGAGGCAGAGCGGACAGACGTCGAGCAGCCCGGTCCTGGATTGAATGGACGGGCCGCCGAGCGAGCGTATCGCGGCTCTTACATCGCGGGGCCGGAGGTGCTGCTGTGGCGCGTCCCTGCGCGGGCTCCGGGCCTGCCCAGCCCGAGGGTTCGTCCCGATGAGCCCGCACAAGGACGTCCGGGCCTACCAGCCCGGTGGCGCTGGGCTACTCCGTGCAGAGATCCTTCGCTTCGCTCAGGATGACAGAGTTGTTTCAGGATGACTGGGATGTTGAGGATGACAAGTGAGTTGACCAGGTTCTCGTCACCGCTCCAAGGAGCAGGACGCCAGGCAAGTTGACGGCGTTCCCGTCACTCCGCGTGGCGCAGCACTACCGGGACGTGCGCGTTCGCTTGACCTCGAAGAAACCGGGCTGGCGCATCAGCCAGGCGACCCGGTCCCAGAGCTCACCGGCCGCGTCGCCCTCCGGGACGGGATCGACGACCGGCCCGAACATCTCCGGGCCGTCGCCGCCGTCCAATACGAGGGTGGGGACGCCGAACGCCCCACGACTCTCGACGATGGCCCTGTGCTCGGCGAGCACCTCGTCGCGCGTGGCCGGGTCGGCGAGGGCCGCCGCGCGGAGGCTGCGGTCGAGCCCGGCCGCCTCGAGCGCGGCCTCGACCACGGCCGGGTCGTCGAGCTTTTCGTCGCGCACAAACCGGGCCTGCCCGAGCGCATCGTACAGGCGGTCGACGGCGTCGTCGCCATGCCGGCGCCGGACCAGCGCCAGCACGCGCAGGACCGGCGCACTCCGCCCGTTTTCCCAGTCGACCGTCTTGTCTTCGCCCTTGTTTACTTCTTCGAGACTGAAGAACCGCCAGCGCACCTCGACCGGGCGCACCCGACGCACCTGCCGCATCCAGTCGGCGGCGCGCCAGGCCCACGGTCATATCGGGTCGAAGTAGAAGGCGACCGTCTCGGTCGGCCGGCCGGCGTCCGTGTTCGGGAGGTTCATCGCGGTACACCCTCGCGGAGATTGGCACCTGGCTCCATCATAGCGCCTCGGCCGGCCGAGCGGGCTTCCGGCTAGCATCGGCATGCGAGTACGGCGCCACGCCGGCGATGGAGCACCACGATCAACTGATCTGCCGTACCGAGCGCAGCGAGGGATCTCCCGGACCGGCCTGGTAAGATCCCTCGTATCTTGCGGAGTGTGCCGGACGCGGCGCGGTAGACTGGAGATCCCTCGGTGCGCGAGACCGCCTGCGAGCGAGGTCGCCGCGCCGTCGTCTCCGCCGAGCGAGTCCGAATGGTTGCCACGCTGCGCTCGCTACGCTCGGGATGACAGGCATGTTGTCAGGGCTCCCGTCATCTCCAGCGTGGCGGCGCAGGAAGATTGGTGACGGGGCCCGCAGGACCGATCAGGCCCGGCGCTCGGCGGCGACGGCGCGGGCGGCCGCCTCCAGCTGCTCCAGCGTCAGGTCGATGTCCTCGAGGGTATGCTGGACCGAGTAGCCGGCGTGCCAGAGGGTGTGGAAGTAGAGCCCCTTATCGAGCGCGGCGGCGAAGAAGCGAGTGGCGAGCTGGCGGTCGTACTGCATCGCCTCGCGGTAGCTCGTCGGCTCCTCCTCCAGCCCGAAGTTGAGGCAGAAGCGGTTGCCGATCGCCTGGACCTGGACCGGCAAGCCGGCCCGGACGAAGACCTCGCGCATGCCGGCGTACAGCCGCGCGCCGAGCCGGTCGAGGTGCTCCCACATCGCGGGCCGCTCGGCCTCGCGCAGGAACGCGTTGGCGGCGAGGATCGGTAGGCTGTGGGCGTTGAACGTCCCGCTGTGGACGGCGCCACCGAGCGGCGCGACCGCGCCCATCACGTCGCGGCTGCCGACGAACGCGCTGAGCGGGAGCCCGCCGCCGAGCGCCTTGCCGAGCGTCGTCAGGTCCGGGGTCACGCCGAGGTACTCCTGGGCGCCGCCCGGCCCGGTCCGGAAGCCGGACAGAATCTCGTCGAAGATCAGCACGATACCAAGATCGCGGGTCAGCGCCCGCAGCAGCTCGACGAAGCCCGCCTTCGGCTTGATGCCGCCGGAGTTGAGGTTGATCGGCTCGAGGATGACGGCCGCCAGGTCGTCGGCGCGGGCGCGCAGGGTGCGCTCGAGGAGCTCGGG
>JALYGH010000447.1 GCA_030777205.1 Chloroflexota bacterium | reverse complement strand
GCCCGAGCCCGCGACTCGCGCCGGTGATCAGCGCAACCTTACCGACAAGCTCGGCCACCGTCAGGTCCCCGCGAACCGCGCCCGCAGCCGCCGCCAGGTCTGGTCGAGCGTCTCCGGCAGCACCTTGGTCTCGGCCGTCACCGGCATGAAGTTCGTGTCGCCGCTCCAGCGCGGGACGACGTGGACGTGCAGGTGGTCCGGCACGCCGGCGCCCGCCACCCGCCCGAGGTTCATCCCGACGTTGTAGCCGTGCGGCCCGTACTCGTCGGTCAGCGCCGCCACCGACCGCTGAGTCAGCGCCAGCACGTTCGCGCCGATGTCGGACGGCAGGCTCGCCAGGTCGCCGGTGTGCAGGTACGGCGCGATCATGAGGTGCCCGGAGTTGTACGGGTACAGGTTGAGCATCACCAGGGCGTGCTCGCCGCGGTGGAGGACGAGGTTCTCCTCGTCGCGCTCCTCCGCCCTGATTCGGCAGAACAGGCAGCCGGGCTGCTCAGGCCCGCCCACGAACGCCATCCGCCAGGGGGTCCACAGCCGCTCCACGCCGCGACCCGCCTACCACGTGATCAGCGGGCGCACGAACTCGATCGCCTGGCGGGCGGCGGTCGGGCTGTCCGGCTTCTGGGTGAACTCCATCGACAGCCAGCCGTCGTATCCGAGCGCCCGCAGCACCGCGATGATGTCCCGCCAGGGCAGGAAACCCTGGCCCGGCGCCAGGCGGTTCGAGTCGCCGAGCTGGACGTGGGTCAGGTACTTGTTGCAGGTGATCAGCGCCGCAAGGATCGAGTTTTCCTCGAGCGCCATGTGGAACATGTCGGCTTCGAGGACCAGGTTGCGCCCGCCCATCGACTCGATGAAATCGACCGTCTCCTGCATCGTCATCAGGAAGTCGGTGTTGAGGCGGCACTGCGGCTCCAGGCAGAGCCGGCGGCCCTTCTTGTCGGCGTACTCGGCCAGCTCGTCGACCGCCTCGCGGAACCAGCGCAGGCCCTCCTCGCGTGTCGGCGCCGACGCGGCCCGGCCGCGGAACCCGCCGATCGACGAGTCGACGCCCCACTCGGCCGCCAGGTCGATGACGGTCTTGTAGCGCTCGATTGCCTTCTTGCGGGCGTCGGCGTCCGGCAGCACGAGGTATAGCTTGTCCTCGATCCCGATCGGGCCGGTGCTGAGTGCCACCATCTCCAGGCCAGCCGAGCGCACCTTCTTCATCACCGCGGCGTGGTCGAACTCGGCCGGGTTGCGCGTCTGCAGCTCGATTCCCTCGTAGCCGAGCTCGGCGACCACCGGCAGGACCGTGTCGAGGTCGGCGCGCCAGGCCAGCGGCATCGGCCCGTTCACCTCGGGCGTCGTCGACATGTAGCAGAGTCTCATCGCGCCACCATCTCCTTCACCTTCTCGACGGCTAGGGTCGGGCTCGACAGGACCGGCACCGCGACACCTGGCGACACCTTCGTCGCCAGGTGTCCCATCGAGGCCTGGGCGAGCAGGACCAGCTCGTTGCGCGCGGCCAGCTCCTCGACTACGCCCAGCACGATCGCGTCGTGCTCGTCGCGCCGCCCGGCCGCCAGGGCCTGGAACGCCTCCGGGCGGAGCTGCGCGTCCAGCTCGATCTCGCGGCCCAGCTCGGCCGCGATCTGCTCGATCAACTGCTTCTGCATGGTGAGCCCGGCCGGGACGGTCGCCACCAGCCCGATCTTGCGCGCCCGCCCGAGCGCCTCGCGGACCATCAGCTCGTCGATCTTCAGGACCGGGATGTCCGACTGCTGCTGGACGGCGTCGGCGACCGGCGAGTACGCCGTGCAGGTCAGCAACGCCAGCTCGGCGCCGGCGTCCTCGGCCAGCGTCACCAGCGTCGTCAGCCGGCGCACCAGGCCGGGCGTCAGGCTGCCCCGCCGCTCGATCTCCGTCACCAGCCCCTCGTCCAGGATGTTGACCAGCTTGATGTCCGGGGCAAGCTGGTTGAAGGCCGCCCGCAGCGGCTCGATGGCGGGGATCACCGCGTGGATCAGCCCGACGATGTGTGTCACGCGCCCGTTCCCTCCTCGTACCTGCCGGAATGCTAGTACAGCGCGGCCGACGTCGGCATGGGCCGGCGCGCGAGCGGGCCCCAAGGCGCGTATACTGGGCCAAGGAGACGCCCGCGAGGACGAGGACCAGGATGAGTATCCCGCGCCGTTACACCTCGGCGGACCTCGAGCGGCTGCCGGACGTCGAGGGCACCCGCTACGAGATCATCGACGGGGAACTGCACGTGTCCAGGCAGCCACACTGGGAGCATCAGTACGCGTGCCATCGGGCCGCCTATGCCCTGGAGGCCTGGCACGAGCAGTCCGGTGCGGGAGTCGTGATCCCCGCCCCCGGCCTCATCTTCGCCGAGGATCAGGACGTGGCGCCGGACGTCGTGTGGATCAGCCGCGAGCGGCTCGCGCAGGCGAAGGACGAGGCCGGCCACCTGCGGGCCGCGCCGGAGCTGGTGGTGGAGGTGCTCTCGCCCGGGGCGGCCAACGAGCGCCGCGACCGCGAGGTTAAGCTGGCGCTATACTCGCGGCAAGGCGTCGAGGAGTACTGGATCGTCGACTGGCGGGCACGGACGGTACAGGTGTACCGCCGCGCCGAGGAGACCTTGCGGCCGGTCGCGACCCTGGGGAGCGGCGACGTGTTGACGTCGCCGCTCCTGCCGGGCATCACCTGCCCGGTGTCGAGCCTCTGGGCCTCGCCCGGCTGACGGCCCGAAGGCCTCACCCACGCCGCGTCAGGCGTCGTCCTGATACGCCGCGCGCGGCCTCGTCGCCATTCGCCGCGCGAGGCGCCGTCCCCGATGCCTCCCTCTGCCTGTGCGTGGGAGAGGGGAGGCGGTCGGAAGCCTCGGTGGGCTGTCGACGATGCAGTCGGACGGACGATGCCTTGGGTGAGAGGGAATGCCGGAAGGGCTCCGCCCCGATCTGCTATCCTCACGCCCGATCGGGCCCGCCCGACGACGCGGACGACACACCAGGGAGCCGGGCATGGCGGTACGGCGGATGGCGCTCGTCGCCCTGAGTACCCTCCTGGTCGCCTGTTCGCCCCTGGCGCCGCCGTCGACGTCCGAAGCCCCGGCTCGCCCGCGTCCGGTGGCCCAGACGGTTCGGGTCGTGCGCGGCGAGATCAGCAGCCTGCTCGTCTATCCGGGCGACTTGCGGCCCAAGGCGACGACGGTGGTCACCGCCCGGACGGCCGGGCGCCTCGGGCGGCTGACCGTCGACCCTGGAACGCTCGTTCGGGAGGGCGACGTGGTGGCCGAGCTTGACCGCGCGGCCCTCGAAGTTCAGGTGCTCCAGGCCCAGGCTGCGCTGACCGGGGCCGAGGCGCGGCTGGCCGGGCTGCGGGCCGGCGAGGACCAGGAAGCCCGTGCCGAGGCCGAGGCGATGCTGCGCGCCTCTCGGGCCCGGCTGGCGACGCTCGAGGCGGCGCCGACCGCCGACTCGATGCTGACCCTCGCCCAGAACCTGCGCGAGGCCCGGCGTCGAGTGGCCGAGCTGGAGGGCGATCGGCCGGAGGCGATGGCCCGGGCCGAGCTTCGCCTGATCGAGGCGCGCTCGCGACTGGACGAGCTGGTCGCCCACCCCACCGCCTCGCCGACGCCGCTGGACCTGGCGGCGGCCGAGCGGGCTCGTGGCGAGGTCCGCCAGGCCGAAGCCGACTTGATCGAGGCCCGCCGGCCTGCGAACTCGGAGGACCTGGCCGCCGCGCGGCAGCAGCTCGCCGAGGCGGAGGACGCGCTCCTGCTCGCGCACGCCGCGGTCAGCCCGACCGACCTCGATGAGGCCCGTGCTCAGGTCGAAGCGGCCGAGGCGCGCTTGCGACGGGCGGATGGCACCGTATCGGACGCCGCCATCCGGGCCGCCGAATCGGCCGTCGAGTACGCCTGGGCCAATGTCGAGCTGGCCCGCCTCCAGCTCCGGGAGGCGACGGTCGTGGCGCCGCTGTCCGGCATCGTCATCGAGGTGCACCAGCCGCAGGGCACCAACGTAGCGGCCGGCACCCCGCTGGTGACCATTCAGCCGCCCGAGTACGAGATGCACGTCGCCGTCGAGGAGCGACACCTGAGCCAGGTCCGCCCGGGGATGGGCGCCAGCATTACGGTGGACGCATACCCGACCGAATCATTCACCGGTACGGTCCGCGGCGTGTCGCCATCGCTCGATCTGCGTACGCGGACGGTGGCGGCCCGGATAGAGGTGGTCGATCCCCAGGCCAAGCTGAAGTCCGGCCTGTCCGGACAGGCCGCCATCGCCGGCGACCGGCGGAGCGGCGCCCTCGTGCTGCCGCTCGAGGCCGTCACGAGCGGGCCGGACCCGAGCGTGGTCCAGGTCGTGAACGGGCGGGCCCGGCGCATGCCGGTCAGGCTGGGCCTCACCGACGGGCGGTCCGTCGAGGTGCTCCAGGGTGTGAGCGAGGGGATGGAGGTCGTCGCCAATCCGAGCGGGATCGGCGACGGCGACCTCATCGGCGAGCGGTGATGAGGCCCGGATGAGCCAGTCTCCGATCACGATCGCGGTCGACGGCATGGGCGGGGACCGCGCGCCGGACGTCGTCGTCGACGGGGCGGTCGCGGCAGTGCGCGAGCTCGGGGTGAGCGTCCTGCTCACCGGGCGTCGCTCGGAGCTCGAGCCGCTCCTGGCGGCGCGCGGCGGCACCGACCGGATCGGCGTCGTCGACGCCGCGGCGACGATCGCGATGGACGAGCACCCGGCGAGCGCCGTGCGCCAGAAGCGCGACTCCTCGCTGGTGGTCGGCGTCGGGCTCGTCGGGGAGGGGCGGGCCCGGGCGTTCGTGTCGGCCGGCAACACCGGGGCCGTCATGGCGGCCGGCCTGTTCGAGCTGAAGCGCGTCCGCGGCGTCGAGCGCCCGGCCCTCGCCACCGTCATCCCGACCCTGCGCGGCGCGGCTCTGCTGGTCGATGTCGGCGCGAACGCGGACTGCCGTCCCGAGCATCTCGCGCAGTTCGCGCTGATGGGCTCTGTCTACCTGGAGCGCGTCTTCGGCGTGAGCCGGCCGCGAGTCGGCCTGATCTCGATCGGCGAGGAAGCGTCGAAGGGCAATCTCCTCGTCCAGCAGACCTACCCGCGTTTGCGCGAGCTGCCGATCAACTTCGTCGGGAACATCGAGGGGAAGGACTTCCCGGCCGGCGAGGTCGACGTGGCGGTCTGTGACGGGTTCGTCGGCAACGTGATGCTCAAACTGGCGGAAGGGCTGGCGACGGCGATCACGGGCATGATCCGCCAGGAGATCGAGGCGTCACTGCTGACCAAGGTTGCCGCGCTCGGCGTCCTGCCCGCGTTCCGGCGGGTGCGCCGGCGCCTGGACTACGCGGAGTACGGCGGCGCGCCGCTCCTCGGCCTGAACGGGATCTGCATCGTGGCCCACGGGCGCTCGGACGCCCGGGCGATCAAGAACGCCATCCGCGTCGCCGCGCAGGCGGTCGAGCAAGACGTCGTGCGCCACATCGCGGAAGGGATCGCGTCGAGCCTCGACACGGCCGCCGTCGATAGGCCGGGGTCAACTCCCGCGTCTCCCGGTGCGTCCCAGACCTGATTGGCATCGCCGGTACCGGTCGTACGGGCACTGCTCTCGGACGGTGGCAGGGGGATTCCCCGTGGGCACGAGGTCGAGCACCACCCCCACCGAAGCGTGCGGGATGAGGACATGGCCAGAGCTCGGGATGTTTCCCGTGCAGTACCGGAGGGCTCGGGAAGGCGTTGCCGGTTTTGGGTGACGGGCGGAGACCTTCTACGGAGCCTGGGCGTGGACGACGATCAGTCGCCGGCCCACTCACGCGCCGACGACCGGGTTCTCCAGGACACCGATGCCGTCTATCTCCATCCGTATGACGTCGCCCGGCCGCAGCCATACCTGGGGGCGCATGCCCAGGCCGACCCCGGCCGGTGTCCCGGTCGCGATCACGTCGCCCGGCTCGAGCGTGAGCTGCTGGGTGAGGAAGGCGATGATGGCCGGGATGTCGAAAATCAAGTTGCGGATGTTGCCGTCCTGGCGAAGCTCGCCGTTCACCCAGGTCCTCAGGCGCAGATTGGTCGGGTCGGGGATCTCGTCGGCGAGCGCGAGGGACGGCCCGGTAGGCGCCGCCGTATCGAAGTTCTGGACACAATACGACGCGAGTTGCACTCGTGTGGACGGATGCTGATTCGACGTAAGGGGTGAGTAGTCGGCCATCAGTAGTACGGCCAGACGAGCACTACCCTGCCGTGACCGTGTTCTCCAGCACGCCAATGCCCTCAATCTCCATCCGCACGATGTCTCCCGGCTGCAGCCAGACCTGGGGGTGCATGCCCAGGCCAACACCGGCCGGCGTGCCTGTGGCGATGAGGTCGCCGGGCTCTAGGGTGAGCTGCTGGGTCAGGAAGGTGATGATTGCCGGAATGTCGAAGATCAGATTACTGGTGGTACCGTCCTGCCGCAGCTCGCCGTTCACCCAGGTCCGCAGGCGCAGGTTGGTCGGGTCGGGAACCTCGTCGGCGAGCGCGAGGCATGGTCCGGTGGGCGCCGCCGTATCAAAGTTTTTTCCCAAGATCACGCCCCCATCCTTGGCGAGCTGGAGGTCGCGGGCGCTTACGTCATTCATGATGGTGTAGCCCGCAACGACCTCCATGGCTTGGTCTCGGGGTACCGCCTTTGACGTCCGACCGATCACGACCGCGAGCTCGACTTCGTAGTCCAGCCGCTCTGTGGTAGTCGGTCGTACGATTGGCTCGTTGGGGCCGATCACGCAGGAGGCGGCCTTCAGGAACACGCTCGGCCGTGGCGGCAGTTCACGGCCGGCCTCGGCGGCGTGGTCAGCGTAGTTGACGCCGATGCAGACGATCTTCGGCGGGCGGGGGATTGGCGCGAGCAGTTCTATGTCAGCCAGCGGGCGCACAGCCGAAGAATCAGCTCGCTCCCACGCCCCCATCGCAGCCTTTCGGGCTTGGTCCAACAAGCTCAGTCCTCCCTGGAGGAGGCTAAGTACGTGAGATGGCAGATCTACGTTGGCGGCGTTGAGATCTACGACGTCCTGCTCAATCAGCGCGCCGGCGCGCGGCGCGGCGTTCGTCACATGCCTCTGTCGGTAAGTCACCAGGCGCACGTGAGCCTCCTGAGAGCGACTGTCGGACTCTACCTGGTCACGGCAACGAGACTATGGCTGCCGCCTCGGCGCTAGTCAACCCACAACGTCGGAGCCCCCACAAGCTGGGGCCGGAGTTGACCTGTCAAGACGGTGTGGTAACCGTCACTACTTCCACGACGAGTACTAGTCACAATACGCTGGTCACGCTCCGTTGGACGGATGCCGACAGCCCGATTGCCGGTCGCGCGGGTTCGCCTAATGTACGGGGCTGCTAGGCTAGACACTGTTCTGGGCCCACTGGCGCAGCCGCCGAAGCGAGTGGTTCCGCTTCGCTGAGTCGGTAACGAGCAGGGTTTAGGATTCCTAAGGAGCGCGAAGCCGACAAGGGGTAGGCGATTCCCGATGCGCCCCCAACAAATCATGACCTACCTATGCCGCACCAATTAGATGCATGTTTATGATCGGTCGGTGACCGACGCTCCTGCGACACGGCTCGCCCAAGAACAGCTGAATCAGGCACCAGAATTAGGTGGTGAGCTTGGGCTGATCCCATTGGCGGAGGGCCCCTGCCCAGAGATGCGGCGAGGGTACTGCAGCCACAACGTAGCTGGAGCCCGACCGCGAAGCGTGACCTTCGGCCGCAGACATGGAAGGCGGCCGAGATGCTCGGAAAGCGTACTTCGGCGGCTATAGGTGATTGACAATCCAACACTCAGCGGTGCATAATGATCAAGAACCATGCAATCGTCTGCCCAGTGCTCGAAAAGGAAACGGTCGAATGCTAGTGACGGGATGCGCATCGCCGCGAGATTTCCTCTATGAGGCGCTAGCGCAGGCGCGCGGAAGCTCCGCTAGCGACGTTCGGGACGAACTAGCTGCTACTGAGGGGGTTATTGACTCGCTCGAAGGGATCGAGTTGGTGCTCGCGGCAGAGCAAGCGTTTGGGACCTGCTTCAAGGACGACGAGCTGAAGCCCCACCTCGTAAGTTCGTTCCAAGAGCTGGCGCGGCTCGTGGCTGCGAAGCTCGAGACGGAGTCTTTGTGAAGGAGGACACCGCATGAGCAAGGATGACAGCAGAATCCATCACGCTCGCCAGCAGCGCCTGGCCGAACGGTTGCGAGAAGCGCGAGAATATCTCGGCCTGTCGCAGCAGTTTGTTGCTCAGCATACGGGCATACCGCGGGTCGCCATCTCGGCTATCGAGAATGGCAAACGTCGAGTAGAGGCTTTGGAGATCGAGTCACTCGCGGCCCTCTATAGGTATCCGGTTAGCCACTTCCTGGAAGAGGCTCCTGAGGAGGCGGCAACCGTCAGGGCTCTCGCGCGGGAGGCACACGGTCTCACCGATCGGGATCGACAAGAAGTCCTCCGTTTCGCCCAGTTCCTGAAGTCGTACGAACAAGAGAACGTCGCAGGAAAGCGCCGAGGCGGTCCGCCATTGTAGGAGGCTGCCATGCCGATGCCGTGGAGCCAGGTACACACCATCGCTGCGACCGAGGCTGGGCGCGCACATCGCGAGCTAGGGATCAACCTCGAGCAGGTCGTCGACCCGATCGCTGCTCTGCATGCGTCCGGCCTACCCGTCTTACGCCGGCGGTTAGATCGGCTTGCCGGGGCTTATCTTACCGGTGACATCGTCGACGGTAGTGCAGGCGTCCTAATTAATGTTGCGCATCCGCTGACTAAGCAACGTTTCACGGCGGCTCATGAATTGTGTCATCACCGGCGTGATCGTCATATGGCCTTGGATGAAGACACAGAGTGGCTGAGCCGTGGAGAGAACGGCGCGTCAGATCGTGAGCGAATTGCCGAGGCGTTCGCCTCGTGGTTCCTCATGCCGAAACCACTTGTGATGAGGAAACTTCGGGCCCTAGCAGGCTGCGGAAGAACGCCTATCTGAGCAGGAGCCGAGTCGGTTCAGACGACGAATGACGGTTCCGCGATCGTTTGAGGCTCTCGGCGGCGTCGGGGAACGACGATTCGCCTGCGATCAGGAGTGGTCTCTGGCCTCGTTTCGCTGCCGCTCAGCCCGACTTCATGTGGTGGATCAGGCTGCCGCTCGGATCTCTGCCTTTCTGATTGCCAGCCGGCTCAGTCTCACGAGGTTGTAGGCGGTCGCCACCAGGTACCCGGCTAACCCGGTGCGATCCAGGCCACGGTAGCGCGTCCGTCGGAAGCCGCCGATCGTTTTCATCCAACCGAAGACCTCTTCCACTCGGTTCCTGATCCGCTGGCTCACGGCGTAGCCGGGATGGCGAGTGGTCCGCCCGTCGATGGCGCTGCGTCGGCCGCTCGTGTTCTGGGCGACGTGCGGGGTGACCCGCCGCTCGCGGATGTCGGCCACGCAATCCTGGGTGTCGTAGTTCTTGTCCCCGCCCAGCGTCTTCGGGCGGAAGTGCCGCTCCCTGGCCTGGTCGAGCAGCACGGGCACCATGTCCCGCTCGGCCGTCCCGGTCGCGTGCGTGACCTGGAAGTCGACCAGCAGCCCGTGGCGGTTCTCCATCAGCGCATGTCCCATGAAGACCAGCTTCGCTTCCTTCCCCTTGCCCTTCCGCATCAGCCGGGCGTCAGGGTCGGTGGTGCTCTGATGGGTCTTATTCGACCGCTTCTCGCCGTGGAAGTCGATTGACGGGTTGCCTGGATCGTCATCGGTGATGGTCGGCGGGTCGCCGTCCTTGGGCTTGAAGCTCTTGAGGCTGGCTGCGGCCTCGATTAGCGTCCCGTCCACTGTGAAGTGCTCGTCCGAGAGCAGGCCCCGCTCGTGGGCGTGCCCGACCACCTCGTCGAAGAGCTGCTGCCCGACCTCGTGCTTGAGCAGGCGCTCGCGGTTCTTGGTGAACACGCTCGGGTCAAAGCTCGGCTCGATCGGGTCCATGTCCAGGAACCAGCGGAACAGCAGGTTGTACTCCAGCTCCTCGCAGAAGGCCCGCTCGCTCCGCACCGAGTAGAGCGCGATCAGGAGCGACGCCTTCAGCAGCCGCTCCGGCGGGATCGAGGGCCGCCCATTCTCCGCGTACATCCGATCGAAGGTCGTCGAGAGGTCCGTAAGCGCCTCATCCACCAGCCGCTTGATGACCCGCAGCGGGTGGGCCAACGGGATGCGTTCCTCCAGGTCGATATACGCCAGCATCGTGATCTGCGCGTTGCGCCGACCTCGCATCCGAGCGCCACCTCCATCGCGGCTGTGGGCATGCTACCTGCCCCGCTAGCCATGCCGGTAGGGCGCCGACTGCAGGCCCGGTATCAGGAATCACTGACCCAACCGACCGCCGCGGGGGCCATGACGGCGAAGAAGGCGTCCGAGCGGGCGCCCCAGGCATGGATCGCCGCCGCCATGGCATCCAGCCTCGACTGGTCGGCCCATCCCTCGCCGACCACCAGCTCCGCGAAGGCGGGCCCGTTCATCTGCTCGACCATCCACTCCGCGAAGAACCGCGTGTCCGCTCCGGATCCCCAGCATCCGCCGCCGTCCACCGTTGCAGAGCCCTCGGTGCGCGCGAACCCGGCCTGGAGGAGCAGGCCGCGCATGGAACGAGCGAAGTAGGGGTCGCCGCCATGGTGCTGCACCACCTTCATGAAGAGCCCCAGGGCCTCTTCCATGAGCGGCGTCGGCGGAGCAACGAGCCTCGCCCCGTGATCGTCATCGACGACGCCCACCACCCCGCCCGGCTTGAGCACGCGCCGGATTTCGCGGAGGGCGCCCACCCGGTCGCGGACATGGAGCAGCAGAGTATGGGCGAAGGCCGCGTCGAAGGAGGCATCGGGGAAGGGAAGCTGGGATACGTCGCCGACCTCGAACCGGACGTTCAGTACGCCGCGCTCGGCCGCCAGCAAGCGAGCACGCTCGATCTGCGCAGGCTGGAGGTCGAGCCCGATCACCTCGCCCGGTGCCGCCGCTTCGGCCAGCCCGACGGTGATCGAGCCGGGGCCGCATCCGCAGTCGAGTAGCCGCATGCCGGGGCGGAGGTGCGGCAAGAAGAAGGCAGCGGACCTGCCCGCAGTCCGACGCTCCAGGCGCCGCTGCTCAGCCGACGTAGTGGTGTGCACGTACGGCACCCGAGGCCCGGACTGCCCGTCCGATGCGGTCGACGCTGCCTGACTCATCCGAACTCCTCCGCACTGCCTGCCTGAGACCACAACCAGAGACCTCAAGTCGCCAGCGCCCAGTCAATGACTATGGGCGCATCGTACCCACCTCAAAGTCGCAGAACCACCCTGCCGTTTTTCCGCAGCCTGCTAGCGCAGCGCGTCCAGCGCGGCCAGATCCTCGGCTGACGGGCTCCATGCACCGGCCGCCGCATTGGCCCGAACCTGCTCCGGCTTCGTGGCGCCGGCGATCACCGACG
>JALYGH010000446.1 GCA_030777205.1 Chloroflexota bacterium | reverse complement strand
TCGTCCTCGAAGAGTACGACATGGGCGTGGCCCGCCGAATGGTCCAGGGCGTCGACGTCTGGCTCAACACGCCGCGCCGGCCGATGGAGGCCAGCGGCACGAGCGGGATGAAGGCGGCCGCGAACGGCGCGCTCCAGGTCAGCACGCTCGACGGCTGGTGGGACGAGGCGTATCGGCCGGGGATGGGCTGGGGCATCGGCGACCGCCGCACCTACGAGGATCCGAGCTACCAGGACTACCTGGAGAGCAATTCGCTCTACGATCTGCTCGAGCGGGAGGTCGTGCCACTCTTCTACGAGCGCGACGCCACCGGCCTGCCGGCATCCTGGATCGCGCGGATGAAGGCCTCGATGGGCAGCCTGCCGCAGATCTTCAACACCGAACGGATGGTCGCCGAGTACGCCCTGCGTTTCTACGACCCGGCCGGCCTGGATGCCCGGCGGCTGAGCCAGGACGGGCTTGCGCCCGGCCGCGAGATGGCGGGGTGGATAGCTCGGGTCGTCGAGCAGTGGCCGCGGGTCCACATCCCGTGGGTCCGCGCGATCGGCGGCACGATCGCCTCCGGCGCCCGGTTCGACGTCGAGGCGGACGTGGCGCTCGGCGCGCTGACGCCGGATGAGGTCGCCGTGCACCTGGCGTACGGCCCGATCAACGGCGAGGACGTGCTCACGAGCCCGACGCTGGTGCCGCTGGAGCCCGGCACGGTCGTCGGCGACGGCGTCTACCGCTTCGTGGCGCGCGACGTCCACGGCGAGCGGAGCGGCCGCCACGGCTACGCCATCCGCGTGACTCCGGTCCACCCGACGCTGCCAATGCCGTTCCCGCTCGGCCTGGTCCGCTGGAGCGATTAGCCGGGCGCCGTCTCTCCCGTGTCCGATCGTGACGTCGCCGCTACCTTCCTGCGCTGGACGTGGATGCGAGCGGTGTTCCACCGAGGCTACTGGCTGGTAACCAGCCTCTATCTCGTCGCGGAGGCCGACCTATCAGCGTTCCAGCTCGTGTTCCTCGGAACCGCCCAGGGGCTCACGGCGCTCGCGTTCGAGGTGCCCACCGGGGTGATAGCCGACACCGTTAGCCGCAAATGGTCGATCGTGATCGCGCATCTCGTGATGGGCACCGGCATGCTGGCCACCGGCCTACTGACGAGCTTCCCGGCGCTCGTCGTGACGCAGATGCTGTGGGGACTCGGTTGGACGTTTTCGAGCGGCGCCGAGGTCGCGTGGCTCACCGATGAGCTCGACCAACCAAACCGCGTCGCGGGTGTCCTGACGGCCGGCGCTCGCTGGCAGCAGGTAGGAGCTGCCTGTGGCATGGTCGGTTTCGGTTCGCTCGCCTGGGCAACCGATCTCGGCACGGCAATCGTCGCCGCCGGTTTCGCGATGTTGGTGCTGGGGCTGTTCGTCGCGGCACGGTTCACCGAACGCCACTTTACTCCAGCCCGCGAGCAGCGCTGGCGCGAGTCGCTGACGATTTTCTGGCGCGGTGTCACTCTAGCGCGCCGCGATCGCGAGATTCTGCTGGTCTTCGCGGCGACGCTCGTCGTGAAGGGTGCCGCGGAAGGGTTCGGTCGGCTGTACCCCAAGCAACTCCTGGAGCTCGGCTTGTCGGAGCAGCCCGATCCGATCATGTGGCTTACGGCACTCGGCCTGGTCACGTTGGCGGTGGGCGCGCTCGCGCTTCGCGTCGTGGAGGCGCGCATCGACGGCGTTGGGGTCGCCCCGCGCGCCTACGCGGCGGCATGCTTCGTCGGTGCGCTCGGCCTTATCGTGCTCGCCCACGCGCCCGATGAGGTCACCGGCATGGCAGCCGTGCTGCTGGTGGGCGGCATCGCGTGGCCCGTGACTCGTACCGTCAGCGTGATCTGGGTCAACCGGCGCGCCACCAGCGACGTGCGCGCGACGGTGCAATCGTTCCTCGCCCAGGCCGAGTACTTCGGCGAGATCTCCTTCGGTCTTGCGCTCGGCATCCTCGCCCAGGCGACGAGCATAGGTGTCGCGATGGTGGGCTCATGCGCTCTCGTAGCATACGCCGGTGTGATGGCCGTTCGATCGCGCCCCGGTCCCGCTCCGAGCGCGGGAATGGTCGACAAGTGAGCCCGCGACAACAGAGGACGCACTCGCGTGAAGCGCGAGCATCGCAAAACCCGTCGGCTTCGCGGGGCGAGAACCGAGTTTCCAAACCGATCGTGTGGACGGTCGCGGACATCGTGAAACGACTTCTTTGCCCGCCAGGACCGTTGACCCGCCCGACGTTCGCGGCTATGCTCACCAAAAGGTGAGTCGCGCCGCCGCCCGCCGGGGCACCCTGGGGCCGGGCGACTCGCGTGCCCCGGGGGACCGTTCTGATGTCGCTGCGCGATCGTATCCTGGCCGGGCGGGGCCGGCAGGCGCCCGACCTCGTCCTCAAGCGCGCCCGCGTCGTCAACGTCTTCACGAATGAGATCCTCGAGGCGGACGTGGCGATCCACGAAGGTCACGTCGTCGGCCTGGGTCGGTACGACGGGCCGAACGAGCAGGACCTCGGCGGCGCGTACGTCCTGCCGGGGCTGATCGACGGGCACCTCCACATCGAGAGCACGATGCTGTCGGCCGGCGAGTTTGCGCGGGCGGTAGTGCCGACCGGCACGACGAGCGTCGTGGTCGACCCGCACGAGATCGGCAACGTGCTCGGCACCGACGGCATCCGGCTGCTGCTTCGGGCGACCGACGGGCTGCCGATCAACGTCTTCGTCAACGTGCCGTCGTGCGTGCCGGCCTCGTCGATGGAGACCGGCGGCCACGTCATGCTGGCCCGCGACATGGAGCCGCTGCTCGACGAGGAGCGGGTGATCGGCATCGCCGAGGTGATGAACTTCCCCGGTTTGCTCTATGGCGACCAGGACGTGCTGGACAAGGTCGAGCTGGGCCTGCGGCGGGGCGTCCCGATCGACAGGCATGCGCCGCGCGTCGGCGGCAAGGACCTCTGCGGCTACGTGGCGGCCGGGATCGAGAGCGACCACGAGACGACGTGCCCCGAAGAGGCCGAGGAGAAGCTCCGGCTCGGGATGTGGCTGATGGTCCGCGAGGGCTCGACCGAGCACAACCTCCGCGAGCTGCTGCCGGTCGTCCAACGGCTGCGCGCCCGCCGGGCGATGCTGGTGACCGACGACCGCACGCCGTCGGATATCCGCGACCAGGGCCACCTCGACCACGCGCTGCGCCAGGCCATCGCCGCCGGCCTCGATCCGGTCTTGGCGGTGGCACTGGCGACGCTCAACCCGGCCGAGCGGTTCGGGTTGAAGCGGCTCGGCGCGGTCGCGCCGGGCTACCGGGCCGACCTGATCGTCGCCGACGACCTCGTCGACCTCCGGGCGCGGCTGGTGCTCAAGGACGGGCGCATTGTGGCCGAGGACGGCCGCCCGCTGTTCAGCCCGCCGCCGTTCGACTATTCGGCGGCGCTGGACACGGTACGCGTCGGCGCCCTGGACGTCCGCGACTTGCGCATCCCGGCCGGCGCGGACGGGCTGGCCGGCCGCTGCCGGGTGATCGGGCTGGTGCCAGGCCAGATCGTGACCGAGCACCGCGTCCTGGAGCCGAAGGTCGAGGACGGCGAGATCGTCGCCGACCTGGAGCACGACGTTCTCAAGCTGGCCGTCGTCGAGCGCCACCGGGCGAGCGGGGCGGTCGGCGTGGGGCTCGTGCAGGGCTTCGGGCTGAAAGGTGGGGCGCTGGCCTCGTCCGTCGCGCACGACGCCCACAACATCGGCGTCGTCGGCGCGAATGACGCGGACATGCTGCGGGCGGTGCGGGCCATCGAGGAGCAGCGTGGCGGTCTGGCCGTCGTCCGCGCCGGCGACGTGCTGGCCCGGCTGCCGCTCCCGATCGGCGGGCTGATCTCGGACCTGCCGTTCGAGGAGGTCGCCCGGCGGCTCGACGACGTCGAGGCGGCGGCGAGTCACCTCGGCTGCGCGGTCGGCCGGCCGCTCATGGTGTTGTCGTTCCTGGCCCTGTCGGTGATCCCGGCGCTGAAGCTGACGGACCGCGGGCTGGTCGACGTCGAGGCCTGGGAGATCGTTCCATTCCTCGCGTAGGGTGGACGGCCGGCAGTCGGGATGGTGGCAATCCCGGCAGGCCAGGGCCGGCACTTTGACATTCCTCTAATCCTGCTATGACGTGCCTCTAACGCGGCGCTTGCTATACCCAGAGTAGGCCTGATCTATCACGATACTGAGGAGGTTCCCATGATCGATCGGCATGACCCGTTCGGCCGCGGGCTGGGCCTGCGCCAGGTGATGGACCGCTTGCTCGAGGATGCCGTCGTGATGCCCCGCGCCGGCGAGGGCCAGACCTGGGGCGGCCCGGCGCTGAACGTGTACGAGGAGGGCGACAATCTGGTCGTCGAGGCCCAGCTCCCCGGAATGAGGCCGGAGGACCTTGACATCAACGTCGAGCAGGGGGTGCTGACGATCAGCGGCCAGACCAAGGCCGAGGAGGAGCGCAAGGAGCGCAACTACCTGGTCCGCGAGCACCGCACCGGCCGCTTCAGCCGCAGCTTGCGCCTGCCCGCCACTTACAACGCCGACGCGTGCCAGGCCAACTTCGAGCACGGGGTGCTGCGCCTGGCGTTCCCCAAGTCCGAGGCGGCCAAGCCGCGCCGCATCCAGATCGGTGGGGGCGGCCAGCAGGCGATGACCAGCGGCAAGGGTGACACCCACAACTTGACGTAACAATAGATCGCGAGTCCGAAGCATAGGGGAGGC
>JALYGH010000445.1 GCA_030777205.1 Chloroflexota bacterium | reverse complement strand
GCGGCAGGCGAGCAGCGCCGCGGCGGCGGCGTCGCCGGGGACGCGGCCGCGCAGGAACAGCGTCAGCGAGAAGAGGGCGTCCAGGAAGCGCGAGACGTAGCCCACGCGCGCCAGCCGGGCGACGTCGGCGCGGAAGCGGTTGCCCGGATCGCGAAGGTGGCGGACGCCCTCGCCGAGCAGGAAGGCCGAGAGCTGGGCCAGGTTGAGCGGGTCGCTGAAGGTCAGGTGGAGCACCGCGCCCGGCTCGGTGAGGCGCGTCTCGGCCAGGCGCTCCAGGTCCAGCTCGCCCTCCGGGACCAGGAGCTCGCGCCGCCCGTCGGCGTACGACACCCAGAGGCTCGAGTTGCGGACGTACCATTCGACATCGCTCGGGTAGAACTCCTCGCCGCGGGTGAAGCGGAAGATCGGCTCGAACCGGCGCAAGAGGGCCAGCTCCGCCGCGTGCCGAGCGACCGCCGGCGATCCTGGCGCCACCCGGTCGGTGGTCACCATCGGGCGATCGGCCGCCGTCCTCGCACGCCCCGACGTAGTCCGCGGGTCGGGCGTCCCGCCGAGCTCAGGCGTCGTCATCGGGGGCAACGAACGCCTGGCGGACCTCGCGTTGGTTGAGCACCAGCACGACCAGGCTACCGATCGCCATCAGCTCGTATCGCGGCTCCCCGAAGGCGTACCCGGCGAGGGCGTCGGCCAGCGTGACGCCGTGGAGCACGACGGCCGCCGACCACGCCCAGGCGCGCATGCGGAGCAAGCCGATGCCCGCCGCCGATAGGATGAGGCCGGCGACGAGCGCGCCAACCGCGGCCGGACTCACCGACCGCACCGCCGGCTCGTTGAGGACGCGATCGACGATCAGCGTCGGACCGCGCAGCTCGAGAGTGAGCATGCCGAGCACGCTGAGCCCCGCGACGACGAACGCCGCCACCGCCTCGGCCAGGACGAGCGAGGCGACGAACGAGACGGCCCGCGGCCGCTGAGGACTCGCCACGGGCACCGGCTGATCGAGCATCCGGCCTCCCGATGTGATGGGCCGCCCGCCGACCGGGAGACGGAGGTCGACGTCCCGTAATCGGGCCCACCCTGATGATACCGCGCCGGCACGGGCTGCCCCGTCAGTCTGGCGCCAGCCCGGCCGGCGCGCTGCCTCGGTCGCCACCCTCGTCCGCGACGAAGCGGCCTGCCGGCCCAGTGTGGAGCCTCCCCCTGCGAGCATCAGGGTGCCGGCCGCCATCATTCGTCGGGAGTTGTTAGCGCAGCAGGTCGGGCAGGCCGGTCAGGTCCGGTGCGTCGACGAGTGGCGCCGGCGCGCCGGGGGGGAGGGGCAGACGTTGACGGTTTGCCCAGTAGACCGGCATCCCGACCGCGGATGCGCCGGGCACGTCGTGGGCGGAGCCCGCGACGAACAGCACGCGCTCGGCGGGCAGGCCGAGTGCGGCGAGGCCGGCCCCGTACGCTCGCGGATCGGTCTTGTAGGCGCCGGCCCGCTCGGCGCTCATCACGACCTCGAACCGGCCGCCGGTCGCCGCGGCGGCGATCTCGGCCAGGCGCTGCGACGTGTTGGTCACGATTGCCAGCCGCCGACCGCGCAGGCGAGCGAGCACGTCCGGGACGTCCGGCCACGGCCGCAGCTCGCCCCAGCGAGAGAGTAGCTCGTCGGCCCGAGCGCGGGGGACGCCGACCTCATCGGCGGCGCGGTACACCATCTCCTCGTACGGGACGTAGTCGCCGGCCTCGGTAATGAGCCGCAGCGGCGCGCGCCGCCACTCGCGCCCGAGCCGGTCGTCGCCCACGACCGAAACCCAGAGCGACCAGGAATCGATCAGCGCCGTGAGCAGGTCGAAGGCGACCGCGTCGACCTCGAGCGGGGATCGGGGCTGGATAGGAAGCGTTCATCGGGCCGCCGACGCCGTCACACCGACGGCAGCGCGGGCGAGCGCGGCAGCCGCCGCGTCGACGTCCGCCTCGGTCGTCGCGTAGCCGAGCGAGAGCCGCACGGCGCCCAGCGCCCGCTCTCGATCCAGGCCCATCGCGAGCAGTACCGTCGATGGCTCGGTCCGACCGGCGTGGCAGGCCGAGCCGGTCGAGGCGGCGACCTCCGGCGCTCGCGCCAGCAGCTCCTCGCCGTCGACGCCCGGGAAGCTGACGTTCAGCGTGTTCGGGAGCCGATCGGTCGGGTGGCCGTTGAGGCGGAGGCCGGGCACCGCCGCCGCCAGGGTCGCGTGGAGTCGGTCGCGCAGGGTCCGGACCCGCTCGGCGTCCCCGCGCGCCAGGCGCTGCTCGGCCAGCGCGGCGGCCGCGCCGAGGCCGGCAATGTAGGGGACGTTCTCGGTACCGGCCCGCCGTCCGCCCTCGTGTCCCGCCCCATGCACGAGCGAGTCGAGCGGCGTGCCCGGGCGCACGTAGAGCGCCCCGATGCCCTTCGGCGCGTACAGCTTGTGACCCACCACCGTCAGCAGGTCGACGCCAAGCTCGTCGACGCCAACCGGCACCTTGCCGACCGACTGGGCGGCGTCGGTGTGCACGACGACCCCGCGCCGACGCGCAATCGCGGCGATCTCGCGGATCGGCTGGAGCGTGCCGGTCTCGTTATTGGCGTGCATGATCGTGACGAGGATCGTCCGCGGCTCGATCGCCCGCTCGACGGCGTCGGGATGCACCCGCCCGTGCTGGTCGACGGGCAGGACGGTCACGCGGTAGCCGAACCGATGCGCCAGGTAGCGGCAGGTCGTGAGCACGGCCGGGTGCTCGACAGCGCTCGTGATGATGTGATCGCCCCGGTCACGGAGGGCGAACGCCACGCCCTTGATCGCCAGGTTGTTCGCCTCGCTGCCGGCGCCCGTGAAGACGACGTCGTCGGGGCCGCAGCCGAGGAGCGCGGCGACCTGAGCGCGCGCTCGATCCACCGCCACGTGGGCCGGCCGCCCATAGGCGTGGCCGCTGGACGGGTTCCCGAAGTGCTCGTCGAGATATGGACGAATCGCGGCCGCGACGACGGGCGCGATCGGCGTCGTGGCGTTGTAGTCGAGGTAGATCGGCGCGTGCATGGCTGCCCCCTCCCGGCAGGATACCGCCGGTCAGGTCGCCGCCTCAATGGCCGGACTGCCGATCCGCCTGGGGCGCAGATTGTCGGTGGGGGCAGTCATTGCGACGTCGTCGAGGCCGAGTCGGCAGGCGCGAGACCGCGAACGTGCACCCCGCCGCGTCGGCGATGCTGGCGCGCGCTCCGGGGCGGGCGCGTTTCGAAGGGTCCCTGATATACTCGCGCCCGCTCCAGCCCGGCCGTCACCTCGGCGCGGCCGCCATGGCGCCGGTCGCTCGTGGTGGGTCGCCAAGGTGCGACGGCACCGGCCGGAATCCGAATCACCGGAGACCGCCTTATGTCGATGCTCGCGACCGCCGCGGCGGTGCGTCCCGCCACCCATGTAGGTGCGGTGGGCTTGCTCTGGGGTCTGGTCGCGTTGTTCTTCGTCTCCGGTGCCTGCGGCCTCGTCTACCAGGTCCTCTGGGTCCGCCTGCTCTCGCTCTCGTTCGGGATCACGGTTTATGCCGTGACGGTCGTCCTATCGAGCTTCATGGCCGGGCTCGCCATCGGCAGCTTCCTGGGCGGCCGCTACGCCGAGCGGCTTCGCCGTCCGCTGGTGGTGTACGCGCTGATCGAGTTGGTCGTCGGGCTCGTCGCGCTCGCCACGCCGGCCCTGTTCGACGGGCTCCAGTGGCTCTATCCGTACCTGTCGCGCGGCGTGGGCGGCAGCGAGCCCGTCCTGTTCGTGGTGCGCGTCGTCGTCGCGTTCGCCATCCTGGCCGTGCCGACGGCGTTGATGGGCGCGACGCTGCCGATCATCGTCAAATCGTCGCTGGCCGAGCACGGCCAGATCGCCAACCGGATCGGGCTGCTCTACACGGCGAATACCTGCGGCGCGATCTTCGGCACCGTGGTGGCCGGCTTCTGGCTGATCGGAGGCATCGGGATCACGGCGTCGATCATGGTCGCGGCGGCCACGAACGGCGTCGTCGGGCTGGCCGCGCTGCTCCTGCACTGGCTGACCGCCGGGCCGACCGAGGCCCGGTCCGAGGCGATGACCGTGATCGACGGGGAGCGGTACTCCGCGCGAGCTCGCCAGGTGACGCTGATCGCCTACGGGCTGGCGGGCGTCTGCTCATTCGCGTTCGAGGTCGCCTGGACGCGGATGCTCGCCTTGGTCCTCGACACGTCGATCTACGCCTTCGTCACGATGCTGTCGATGGTCCTGATCGGGATCGCGGTCGGGAGCGGGCTGATGACGCCGTTCATCCGCCGCCGCTGGAACTGGCCGCTCGTGTTCGCCGTGCTCGAGCTGCTGCTGGCGGCGGCGACGATCTGGGCGATCTGGGCGATCGCCAAGCTGCCGGAAATCCAGCTCTGGATGTCCGAGACGCGCGGGTTCAACCGGCTCGTGTTCTCCCCGCTGCGCTTCAATGTCGTGATCGCCGCCCTGACGATCCTGCCGTCGACGCTGCTGATCGGCGCGACCTTCCCGATCGCGGCCCGCGTCTACACCGCCGGCCTCGACCGGTCGTCGGAGCGACTCGGCCAGATCTACGCCGTCAACGTGTTCGGCGCGATCTTCGGGTCGATGCTCGGCGGCTTCGTGCTGCTGCCGCTGCTCGGGACGCAGGCATCGCTGCTCCTGCTGGCCGTCGCGAGCCTCGGGATTGCCGCCGCGCTGGCGCTGGCGGCCGATACCCCGCGCCTGTCGTCGCGCGCCGTCCTGATTGGGGCCGGCGCGGCGGCGTTCGCCGTGCTCTGGCTGACCCGGCCGGATGTCTATGCGTCGCTGTTCCGAGCACGGTTCCCGGGCCAGGACGTGACCTGGTTCAAGGAAGGCATCGAGACAACCGTCAGCATCGTCAAGGGCGGCGACGGCGTGCGGACGCTCTACACCAACGCTCGCGGCCAGGCCAACGACGAGCCGGAGCTGGTCAAGTACCACCGGCGCATCGCCCACATGCCGCTCTTGATTCGGCCCCAGGCGAAGGACGTGCTGATTGTCGGCCTGGGCGTCGGGCACACCGCCGGCTCGATCCTCCAGCATGAGGGGACGCACGTCCACGTCGTCGAGCTATCCGATGCCATCCTGGGCGGGGCCGCCCAGTTCTCGAACGTGAACTACGGGGCCCTGCGCGACCCGCGCCTGACGCTGGAGCTGGGCGACGGTCGCAACTTCCTGCTGACCGCGGCCCAGCAGTTCGACCTCATCACGACCGACACGATCCAGCCGTTCGACGCCGGCAGCACGAACCTTTACTCGGTCGAGTACTACCGGCTGGCGGCCAAATCGCTCAAGCCGGGCGGCATGATGGCCCAGTGGATCGGGCCCCACGACGACTTCCAGTACAAGACGATGCTGCGGACGTACCTGGAGGTGTTCCCGTACGTGACACTCTGGCTGACGGCCGACCTGGTAATCGGGAGCAACGACCCGATCGACCTGGATCTCGGCGAGGTTGCGCAGCGTTTCGAGTCGCCCCGCACACGGGCAGCCCTGCTCGAGGCCGGCTTCGGGGGCCCGGGGGACGCGGCCGGCGCGTTCGTCGCCGATCGCGCCGAGATCGAGCGATTTGTCGGCCCCGGCCCGGTCCTCTCCGACGACCACCCGATGATCGAGTACTACCGCTCGGCGCCGGGCCGCGGCCGGGGCGCGCCGCCGGACCTCTGGTCGGGCTTCAGCCGCGATCCGTCGAAGATCCTCCGTCGTTAGCGGCGGCCTCCCGCTCGACCCGCTCGACGATCCGGGCGAGGGCGCGGGCCGCCTGCCCGAACAGCTCCGGTCCGGAGAAGCCGCCGGCCTTGCCGGCCAGCGCCAGGTGCGGCTCGAGCGACAGGTAGCCGCGGTAGCCGGCGCGCACGAGCGCCGCCAGGAGCTCGGGGATCTGGCCGTCGCCCTCGCCCGGCGCGACCACCGCCCGATCGGCGGTCCGCACGTCCTTGATCTGGCAGTGGGCGAGCCAGGGCCGAAGGAGCGGGTACGCCGCGTCGGACGAGGCGACGCCGATCGAGGCGAAGTTGCCGGTGTCGAGCGTCATCCGGAGGTGCTCGGAGTCGACGGCCGCGAGCAGCTCCGCGCACTGCTCCGGCCGCTCGCCCCAGAGGTTCAGCTCGTTCTCGAGGAGCAGCGTCGTGCCGGTCGCCTCGGCACGAGCCGCCCAGCGCGACAGGCGGGCGACCACCTCCTCGCGGCACCTGGCCCGGTCGGTGTTCGGGAGGTAGAACGAAAAAACTCGGATCAACGGCGTCTCGAAGGCATCGGCCAGGCGGATGGCCGTCTCCAGGCGCCCCTCCTCGTAGGCCGCCTCGCGCTCGATGTCGCTCTTCCCGATCGGCGAGGCGACCATCGCGACGCGCGCCCCGGCAGACGCCAGCTCGGACCGTAGGCGAGCCACGTCGTCGTCGCCGAAGTCCAGGACGTTGCGCCCCTGGGCGCCGCGGAGGTCGAGATGCGTGATGCCCAGTGAACGGAGGACGGCAAGCTGCTCGCGCGGCTCGGCCGAGATCTCGTCGCCGAAGCCGGAGACGACGAATTGGTGCTCCACGGTGCGCTCCTTCGTTCGCGTGCCTTGTTGGCGCGCTCGTGATGACGGCCAGTGGCAAAATCAGCCGCCGGCTACCGTGCCGAACAGGCGCGCCGGCGAGGCGGGCGGGTTGACCGCGCCCGGCAGCGTACACTAGCGTACGACGAACGCGGCGCCGAGGCGTCCTCGGCGCGCGCACGGGAGGACAGCGTGTACGCCCTGTGGGTTTCGGTCAAGATCAAACCGGAGATGCGCGAGCGGTTCCTGGCGGCGATCGAGGACGATTCGATCTGTTCGGTCCGCGACGAGCCGGCCTGCGTCCGCTTCGACGTGCTCCAGGATCGGCAGGCCCCGGACCGCTACTATTTCTACGAGGTGTACCACGACGAGGCCGGCTTCCAGGCCCACACCGAGACGCCGCACCTCAAGCGCTGGCGCGAGGCCGCGGCCGAGTGTGTGGTCGAACAGAGCGCGACTCGCTGCGAGACGGTCTTCCCCCGTCGGTACGCGTGACGGAGAGTAGGGCGACGGCCGGCCGGGTGGTCGAGGGCGTGGGATAACCGATGGACTCGGAGACTCCCAGGTTCGCGAGCGAGGACGAAGAGGCGGCATGGGCGCTCAGCCTCCTCCGGGAGGGAAGCCGGGCCGAGAAGATCGATGCGCGCGATCGACTCGCCTACATCTTCGAGCGCCGCAACCTGCTCGACGCCGCGATCGAGTGCCTCGAATCGAACGTCCGCGACGGCGTCCGCGACCCACGCGTCTACCAGCGCCTGGCCGGCATCTACCGGCGGCAGGGCCTCGAAGAGCTCGCCGACGAGGCACTCGACGAGGCGCGCAGCTTGGAGCAGCGGCGACGCGAGGAAGGGTCCGCGGTCCGCAGGATTGACGACCTCGCGGATGAGTCGGATGCCGGCGAACACCCGCTGGAGGCGCCGACCCGGCCGCTGCCGGCGGCGGTGGCGCCGGTGCCGGACCTGGATCGACCCGCGCCGCGATTCGCCGAGCCGCGCCCGTGGTACACGACGCCGGCGGTCCTGACCCTGGCGATCCTCGTCTGCGGGCCATTCGGCATCGCCCTGCTCTGGCTCCGGAC
>JALYGH010000444.1 GCA_030777205.1 Chloroflexota bacterium | reverse complement strand
GCCGCGTCGTCGAAGCCGACGGCCTGCTCACCAGCTCCGAGCTCGCCGACCGGGTCTGCGACGCCTACGGGTGCCCTCACGAACCACACCTCGCCATGTCCGACCAGGTCGCCTGATCGAGCACTAGCCATCCGATGGTCGCGACGGCGTGCTGTCCTCCGCCGCGCCGGTGGCAAGCATCTTGCGACCCGTAGGCGCCCGGGCTCGATGAGTTGAGCCAATCGCTGCCGGCGCTCGCCCGGGCGTCGGCGATGGGGGATCCGCGGCGCCACAGGTGAGCCCCTGTGCCCCGTCCCGCTGCGCGGCCGAGGAAGGAACCGACGATGCTCAACGTCACCGTCAAGGCGCACCGTCCGTACCTCCGGGCCGGGGCCGGTGTCCAGAAGCTGTTCGTCATGCTCAAGCTCGTCCCGGCGCCAGAGGCCAGCCAGGGCCGGCCGCGCGTCGACCTGGCCCTCGTCGTCGACACCAGCGGCTCGATGCGCGAGCCCGCGCCGGGCACGACCCCCGAGATCGTCCCGATGGATCCGCTGACGGTCGACGGCAAGACGTACAACGCCACCTACCGGGGCGCCAGCAAGCTCGACGTGGCGATGGACGCGGCCCGCCGGCTCGTCGAGAGCGAACACCTCCGGTCGGACGACTCGCTGGCGCTGATCCAGTTCGACGACCGCTCCACGGTCGTGACGTCCGGGCCGGTCGGAGAGGACCGGCAGCGCTTCGCGGAGGCGATCGAGCGGCTGCGCGAATTCAGCGGCGGCACCCAAATGGGGCTCGGGCTGCGCAATGCCGAGGCCGAGCTGCGGGACGACCCCGAGGCCACCAGGACCGTACTGCTCCTGACCGATGGCCTGGCGGTCGACGAGGAGGAGTGCCGGCGCGCCGCCGAGGCGCTCGCCGCCCTGCGGGCGCGGATCGTCGCCCTCGGCGTCGGCGAGGAATACAACGAGGATCTCCTGACCGAGCTGGCCAGCGTGACCCAGGGCCGGCCGTACGACTTCCGCGACATGACGGTGCTGCCCCAGATTTTCGAGGATGAGCTCGGCGCGGCGACGCGCCAGGTGGTCTCGGACGTCCAGCTCACGCTCCGGGCCGTCCGCGACGTGCGGCTCGTCACGGCGACGCGCGTCTATCCGAGCCTGGCCGACCTCGACACCGCCCAGGCGCCGCTCCAGCTCGGGAACCTCGAGGCGGGCGACCACACGATCTTCGTTCTCGAGCTGGACGTCCCCGAGCGCCCGGCCGTGCGGGCGCGGCTCGCCCAGCTCGGCCTCACGTACTGGGTGCCAGCCGAGCGCTACCGCGGCGAGGTGCCGCCGATCGACCTGACCGTCGAGTTCACGACCGACGAGTCGCTCGCCGCCGCCGTCGACCCCGAGGTGATGGGGTACGTGCAGCAGCGCAACGTCGACCATCTCGTCCGCCAGGCAACCGAGCAGGCCCGGACCAATCCGGAGCAGGCGGCGAAGACGCTCCAGGTCGCCCGCTCGATGACCCAGCGCCTCGGCAACCGCGGCATGACGGTTGCGCTCGGCAAGGCCGAAGAGGAGCTGCGCAGCAGCCGGACGATCTCGGTCGGGACGCGAAAGACGATCAAGCTGGGGGCGCGGACCCACACGATGAAGGTCGGCCCCGCCGACGACGCGCCCCAGAACGTCCCGTCGCAGGAAGAGATCCAGCGCCTGACCGGCGCCTAGCCAGGGGCAGCGCCGCCGCCGGCGGCGAACGCGAGAGGGGGAGTCTCCCATGCCAGTCTGCCAGGTGTGCCAGCACAACAATCCGGCCGGTGCGGAGTACTGCGAGGAGTGCGGGGCGGCGCTGACGGCGCCCGCCGGGACTTCGACCACCCCATCGTCGGGACCGACGCCATCCGCGGCGCCGCCTGCGAGCGGGTCGTCCGGTAGTGCGCCGCCGGCTGACGCGTCGACGAGCGGCTCGTCGACCGGCACGGCCACTGGTGGGGTGCCCGGTTCCGGCCCGGTATCGGCCACGTCGCCCGATGCCCTGGGTGAGGCGGCGGCGTCCGTCGGCACGGCGCTGTCGGGCGCCGGCGACGTGGGCGTAGCGTCGGACGACGTCGAGGCCGCCAGCCCGCAGGCGAACACGGCGCCCACGACGACAGGCACGCCGGCCGCGAGCGGCCCTTCGCCCGCCGCGGGACCACAAGCGGGGAGCGCGCCGCCTGCCGATACGGCATCGACGAGCACCGCGGCGCCGACGCCGAGCGGCACGCAGCAGGCCCGTCTCGTCGCGATTCGCTACGGGGCGCCGACCGGCCAGGAGATCCCATTGCTCGGGGAGCGCCTAGTCGTCGGGCGCTTCGATCCGGAGACCGGGCCGGTCGACATCGACCTGTCCGAGATCGGTGAGGCGGTCCACGTCTCGCGCCAGCACGGCGAGCTGTTCCGCGAGGCGGATGGCCGCTGGATGGTCCGCGACCTGGGCTCGACGAACGGCATCTTCGTCAAGGGGAGCGGCGATACGTCGTTCGGCCCGCGCATCACCGCCCCGCGCCCGCTCGCGAACGGCGACGAGGTGACGTTCGGCAACGCCCGCTTCGTCTTCCGGACCGATTGATCCATGACGGACGAACAACGGTCACCACCCCCCGCGACGCCGAGCGCCGCGCCTCCCACGGACCCGGCCGGAGTCGGCGCGGATCCGGGCGCCCCGTCACCGGCCGACGCGACGACCGAGCCGGGGCCCGCCGACACCCATGCCGCCATGCCTACCACGACCGAGGCTGCCACCGCGCCCGTCGTCGGACCGGCATTGGTCTCAACTGAAGGGCCGTCGTCAGCGGAGCCTTCCGGCGAGGTGCCGTCGGCGAGCGCATCGCCGGACGTCCCGCCAGCCACCGCTGAGGCCGCGACCGTCGCCCCGCACCAGGGAGTGAGCGCCGTCGATCTGCCGCCCGCCGATCAAGCTCCCCTCGACCCGCCAGCGGATATCGCGTCGGCAGCCACCGTGTCGGAGCCAGTCGCGGGGACAGGCGCGTCGCTCGTCGGCGAGGAGGATGGCTTCCTCGAAGAGCTGACCCTGCCGTCGCTCGTCCAGGCCCCGGATGTCCTGCCGCCCGACACGATCCTCGGGCCGGAGGGACGGCTGTGCGTCCTCGAGCAGCTCGGGAATCGCGGGCGGGTCAATCGCTATGCCGCGACCTGGACGGACGACGCCGGCGCGAGCGCGCCGGTCGAGCTGCGCGAGGCGCCGGTGGACGACGCCGGCCTCCGCCGCGAGGCGGAGATCCTCGGCGGGCTCCGGTACGCCATGCTCCCGGCGCTCCGCGCGACGTTCGAGCACGCGGGCCGACGCTACCTGGCCGTCGAGCGGGTCGAGGGCGAGACGCTCGACGGAGCCCTGCGCGTCGGGCTGCCCCCGGAACGAGCCCTTTCGATCGTGCTCCAGCTGACCCAGGCGGTGCGCCGCCTTCATCGCGCCGGGTGGGCCGTGGCCGGCCTCGCGCCAGCGGACGTGATCCTTCCGGGCGACGGTGCCTCGGATGGCCGGCCGCTGCGGCTCGCGCGGCTCGGCGACGCCGCGAAGATCGGCGAGCCGCCGGCCCGCGCGCTGCACGTCGCCGGATACTCCGCGCCGGAGCTGGCCCACCAGGGCCCGGTGACCGGCAAGGAGGACGTGTACACGCTCGGCGCGGTGCTCTACCACGCCCTGGCCGGGCGACCGCTCCCGGAGACCGGCGCCGAGCAGGCCGCGCTCCCGACGACGCTCCGGACACCAGGCGCCCCGCAGCTCCTGTCCGGCGCGCTCGCGCCGGCCGAGGAGCGGATCGACCTGGAGGCGTTCTATCAAGGCCTGCTCGCGCTCAAGCAGCGGCTCGAGAGGGTGACGGTCGCGCTCGAAGTCGCCAGCGCGACGACGGTAGGGCTGAACCCAACCCGTCCGGTGAACGAGGACTCCTGCGGCTACGCCACCTGGACGGTCGCCGTCGCCGAGGGGGTTTCGTACCGGGCGCTGCTGTGCGTCGCCGACGGCATGGGCGGGATGGACGCCGGCGAGGTCGCGAGCCGGGCGGCACTGACGGCCGTCATGCGCGGCGCCGCAAGCCTGCCGTGGTTCCCGCCGGCCCAATCGCAACCCGGTCCGGACGCCGAAGCGCGGGGCGCCGCGATGCCCGGCGCCGCGACAGGCTCCCCAGGCAGGTCGGGCTCGGCCAACCACGCTC
>JALYGH010000443.1 GCA_030777205.1 Chloroflexota bacterium | reverse complement strand
GCCACCCGCCCCTGAGCGGGACGAAGGCGGACGTGCAGGTCCTGCGCGAGTACCTCCAAGACAGCAGGGCCGCGTTCATGGCCGCCGTCGAGCGCGGGGTCGATCCGAATTCGGACGTGATGACGGCGGCGCTCGACGAGGTGTTGCAGCCGTAATATGGGCAAGTCGGCGGCTACGCAATGAGTGTCCCGGCCATCGCTCAAGCCTGGGCGCGCGACATGGCGGGCGCGGGCTGAGCCACGCGCCGACGGAGGATCCGGCGCCGGGTTCTCGGGGATTCGGTGCCGTTCCTCAATGTGCTGCGGACCGCGCCGGCACCGCGACCGGCCGGCCGCCGCTTCGGCTCGACTCGGAGATGGCGAAGCAGGCCAGGTGGGTGTTGACCGCGTCGCGCAGGCTGGCGTGCGACTCGACGCCGCTCAGGATGCAGTCGACGAAGTGGTCGATTTCGGCCTGGAACGGGTGGTGCTCGACGAGGCCGCTGTTCGGCAGGACCGTCGGGAACGTCCCCCAGTCGAGCACGCCGGGCAGCTTGCGGCTGTAGAAGCGGTTGTCGCGCAAGCCGCCCGCACTGCCGAGCAGGTCGACATTGAACTGGTACGGGATCCACGGCTCGGTGATCGCCGAGACCTTGCCGGCCTTGCCGTTCGCGAAGCGGACCAGCGCGACCTGGTTGGCGGCCCGGGGGAGCCCCTCCAGCGCCGTCGTCTCGAGCGCCGTCACCTCGACGACGTCGCTGCCCATCAAGTAGCGGGCCAGGTCGACGGCATGGCAGCCGCCGCTCAGCATCGCGTCGATCGTCGCCCGCCGGAGCCGGCCGGCCGCGCCGGGGTAGCCGGACTGCTCGGGATTGTGCCAGTAGTCGGTCTCGACGTAGACCGGCTCCCCGAACAGGCCCTCGGCGAGCATCGCCTTCGCGGCCTGGATGAGCGGGATCCAGCGCAGCACGAAGCTGACGACCGTCCGCACGCCCGCCGCGCGGACGGCCGCGTCCATCGCGTACAGCTCGTCCGGGGTCGTCGCCACCGGCTTCTCGATTAGGACGTGCTTGCCGGCCCGGGCGGCCGCGACCGTGTCCTCGGGGTGTTGCCGATGCGGCGTGCAGACCGACAGGGCATCGAGCCCGGGGTGGGCCAGCAGCTCATCGACGTTGTCGTAGATGCCAATGTCATCGAGGTCGAGCCCGACCTGGCGCGCCTTGGCCGCCGCCCCGTCGATCGTGCGGCTGCCGATCGCCACGACCCGACAGTTGGGGTTGCGCAGGTACGCGTTCAGGTGCTCGGTCGAGACGGTCCCCGCCCCCTGGACGGCTACGCCGATCTGGCCTCGTGCGCTCATCGCTGCTCCTCCGACTCAACATTGCCCGTTCGGCCGGTACGGTAGCGCGCCGCGCCGCCCCCCACCCTGGTAACGTGGGAGGACGTGGCGCCTCGGCGTGCTGACGGTTCGGCGTTTGACACGGAAAGTACGAGGCTCGATGACGCCATCAACGTGCCTTCCCTGGACACGTTCCTACGGCAGTCGCCCGCTCTTCCAGGCCTCGGTGTCGGCGAGTCGGCGCAGCAGGTTCCGGAGATCACGCTCCACGGTGAAGTGCGTCACGTCCTCGGTGAGCCAACGCATCGGTCTAGGGGAGTCCTGGATCCACGCCCATCGTAGTTTGGCGTCGTCATGGACGAGCAGTAGCTCGAGCCCGCGCACCGGCTGGGGCTCGAGCCACCAGACCGTCCACCCGCGAGCGTCCGCGTAGGGTGTCGCCGGCGGTTCCACGCGCAGCGTATAGCGATCGCCCTTCGCGGCCTGGTCAAGCGCCGCGTCGATCTCGCGCTCCAAAGCGCGGGCTCGATCGACGGCCTGCTCGTGCCGCTCTCGCTCCTGCGTGCGATGGCGCCGCTCGGTGTCCTCCGCCTCGCGAGCGCGATCCGCCATGGAGTTCAGCTCGTCGCTGAAAGACGCCATCCCCACTCCTCTCCTGGTATCAGTGCGGCGGCGCACGGTACCCGGCGGCCTCGGTCGCCAGACGCTCCTGGGACAGGCGGGCTGCCCCTTACCGCAGCGTGATCGTCACGGACCAGTCGTCGGGCGCCGTTACGTCGAGGTAAGGCGTCCCCGACCGGATATTGTAGACCTGCGGCTCGCCGCTCACGGAGCGCTTCGCGCGGTCCAGGACGACGTTCACGAGCAGCTCGCCTCCGGAGCCGCCGCCGGTCCACGCGCCGATCGTGCCCACGCCCACGACCACGCCGACCAGCCCGATCGTCCCCAAGCAGCCCGCCTTCAGCCATCTCCCCACGTTGCCGCCCTTTTCCGCGAGAAATCCTCCCCTTGTTATCTATCTCCATCTCGTAACCAGGGCGTGACGAGCGGCGTGACAGGAGCGAACACCGGGCGGCCGGGGCGTACAATCGCGTTCCCGCCCAGCCTACGCCTCGTCGACCTCAGCGCGCGAGATCCAGCTTCAGGAGCGTCCCGGATAGGCCTTCCAAGCGACCCTGGCTACACGGCGCCTTGAAGCACGATCCGCACGCCTCCTTCGCGACCGGCCACACCTGCCCTTCCAGGGTGACGCCGTTCGCCCTGCAGATGCCGCGGCAGCCCGGCCCTGCCGAGTAACCGTGATCGTCCACCGTCATTGGAGCTGCGCGGCTCGATCATCAGGTGCGCCGCAGCTTGCTGCGGGACGAGCTCACGTGACCAGTTCCCCCGCGCAATGACGTCGAGGTAGTGCCAGGTAGGAGCTGGTAGGTTTCTTGCGGCGACGGCTTTGGGGAAGGAGGAGCGGAGCCATGGCGCTGGTCGAGGAGGCGGCGCCCCGTATCGAGCTCGGAAGAACATGAGCTTACCAGCGGTAGCGTAGACGGTCGCCGCGACGACTCCACTATCTTGGGAGGGCCGACATGGCCAGCCAGTTCGACGCATCGGCAACGACCGCGCCCGAGCAGGAAGTCCGCATCCCCATCGGGTCGGTGACCCTCGACGGGAACCTGGGCCTCGTCCCGAATGCTCGCGGCATCGTGCTCTTCGCCCACGGTAGCGGGAGCAGCCGGCACAGCCGGCGGAACCGGTTCGTCGCGAGCGTGCTGCGCGAGGCCGGCCTGGCGACCCTGCTCTTCGACCTGCTCACGCCGGCTGAGGAGCAGGCCGAGCGCTATACCGGCCACCTCCGCTTCGATCTTGGCCTGCTCGCCGAGCGGCTGGTCGGCGCGACCGACTGGCTGGCGCAGCGAGACGAGACGCGCGCCCTGCCGGTCGGGTACTTCGGCGCGAGCACCGGCGGCGGGGCCGCGCTGATGGCGGCGGTGGAGCGCCCGTCGCTCGTTCGCGCCGTGGTGTCACGCGGCGGGCGGCCGGACCTGGCAATGCCGGTCCTCGGCAGGGTCCGGGCGCCGACCTTGCTGATCGTCGGCGGGAACGACGTGCCGGTCATCGAGATGAACCGCGCGGCGCTGGACGCGCTGCGCTGCGAGGCGCGGCTCGAGATCGTCCCGGGCGGGACGCACCTCTTCGAGGAGCCGGGCACCCTCGAGCAGGTCGCCGAGCTGGCAACCGGTTGGTTCCAGCGCCACCTGGCCGGCGATACCGGCTCGAACCCGCCCGGCCCGGCCGCGCGCGAGTCCCGCCGGGCACGCTGACCGAGGGGCGCGGCGGGCCGGTCGAACTCCTTGAGCTTGACCGCCGGTGCGCCCGGCGCGACGCGGAAGGCAGTGGCGCCTCGGTCACGTTGCTCGCGGAAGATGCGCTCGGCCTCGCGGACGTCCGCGGAGCGCGCTCGTCAGGGCCCAGATCGTGTCCGAAAGTTCGGCGGACGGCTTGGACACGCGGGCGTGCATCTTCGAGGGGCCGGTAAGCACGCCGGCCCTGACCAACGACTCCGCGCCCGGCCCAAGCAGGCACCGCGGGCGCGTCGGATCAGCGCTGGAAGTCGCGGCCGGCCTCGCCGACGAGGCGCTCGAGAAGGTCGAGGGCGCGGCCCAGTGCGGCCTGGGCGGCCGCGTCGTCCTCGCCGCGGGCGACGACGTCGATCGGCAGGAAGCGCTGGTTGCCGAGGGCGATGTACCCCTTGCAGTACGTCCCCGGCACTGCCTCCATCACCTGCTGGAGTAGCGGCGAGACTTCCGATTCCCACATGTCGACGTAGACGCGCTCGGTGAGGCTGCGGTGGCCCTGCTCGCCGCCGAAGTAGTCGACCAGGTAGCGGGCGAAGATCGCCTGGACCTCGGAGGGCGGGCCGGGCATCAGGAAGATTGAACAGCCGTCGAGCTCGGCGCGGATGAGCGGCGCCCAGCCGGCCGGGCTCGGGTAGACCTGCGTGCCCTCGGGGACGGTCCCCATCGCCTTGAGGGCCGGCGTCAGCTCCTCCTCGGTGATGGCCCGGCGGCGGAGGTAATCGGCGACGACGGCGCGATCCAGCACCGTCCCGACGCCGAGCAGCTCGGCGACCGATGC
>JALYGH010000442.1 GCA_030777205.1 Chloroflexota bacterium | reverse complement strand
GATCAGGACCGGTCGCGCGATCCGGCCAGCCCGTTATGGGTCGGCGAAGCCTGCGCGGGACGGGCTGGCCGAGGCGGCTCGGACGGTCCCCGGTGTCCGTGCGACGACGGCAAGACTCACCCTGAGGAGGCGACATGCTCGGCGAGAACAAGGCCAAGGCGAAGATCAAGGCCGGCCAGCCGGCCGTAGGCTGCCAGATGATGTTCGTCCACCCGACGGTCGTGGAGCTGGCCGGCCGGGCGGGGTTCGACTGGGTGCTGTTCGACGGGGAACACGGCCCAGTCACCCCGGAGTCCGTCGAGATCGGCGCGCTCGCGGCCGAGAACATCGGGCTGACGCCGCTCGCGCGAGTGCCGGTCAACCGCCCAGAGGTCATCCTCCGCTTCATGGATACCGGCCTCGCCGGCGTGCTAGTGCCGCACGTCGACACGGCCGACGACGCCGAGGCGGCGGTCCGCGCGGTCAAGTACCACCCGAGGGGCGAGCGCGGCCTGGCCGGCGTGCGTGCATCGGGCTACGGCTCCACGCCGCTGGCCGAGTACATCGAGCACGCCAACCGCCAGACCATGGTGCTGGTCATGATCGAGAGCGCCGCGGCCGTCGCGAACATCGAGGCGATCGCGGCCGTCGACGGCGTCGACGTGCTCAACGTCGGCCAGTCGGACCTTTCCCAGTCGATGGGCAAGCCGGGGCGCCGCGACGACCCGGAGGTGCGGGCGGCGGTCGAGCGCGTCATCGAGGTCGGCACGAAGGCCGGCAAGGCGGTCGCGGTCGGCGGCGGTCCGTCGACGGACTGGCCGACCTGGCGTGAGAAGGGCGCGACGTGGTTTGGCACGAACGTCATCGAGCTGATCCTGACCAGCGGGCGCCAGATCGCCGGGTCGGTCCGCTAGTACGTCGCCGCGCGGAAGCTGAGGGGTTGTCATCAGGTCTCGGATCGGATTCGGCGAGGCGGAGTGCGAGACGTGCCGAGGCTCACGGGCTGCGTCCGCTTCGGCCGCGGCGAGGGTTGGTCGCGGCCGGGCGACGAACAGTTTGCTTCCGGCCGGCCGTCCCCTACAATCTTCCCGGGGCTTGAGTACCAGGAAGCGTAGGAGATAAGGATGCCCGATACGATCGCCACCGCCGAGCGCGTGCGTCAGATGCTCGACGCGGCGTCCTGGGAATACCTGGTCGACGAGGACGACCCGAACACGTTCACGCTGGACTTCGACACGAGCGTCCGCGAGACTCTCCGCGTGACCGTCATCGTCACCGACGATTGGGTCGTCTTCTCGCACATCTTCGGCCGCAACCCGACCGAGAACACGGCCGCGATTCACCGCCGCCTGCTCGAGATCAACTGGGTCCTGAACGGCTGCAAGTTCGCGGTCGACGAGGAGGGCGACGTGATCCTGCTCGACGAGCAGCTCGCGTCGGATCTCGACCAGGCCGAGCTGCAGGCGGCGATCGAGGCGATTGCGGTCGCGAGCGAGGAGTATTACGACGAGCTGAGCCGCCTTGGACTGCACGCCTGAGGGCAACCGAGCCGACTCCGACAACTCAGGAGGAGCCCCGGCCGACCGTCGGCGCGGGGCCCCTCGTTGCTCTGTGAGCGGGCGATGGTGAGCGGCGCGACGGTGGACGCTGGCGCCGTGCCCCTCGCCGGGAGGTCTTACGGCGTGGCCGGCGGTGCGGCGTGGGGACGGCGGCGCCGCCGGGCGAGGTACGCCGCCACGGCCAGGAACGGCAGCACCCACCAGAGGAAGACCACCGTGCTCACGACCGCGACCGCCACGGTTTCGAGCAGCCGCAGTGACGCCTCCCACGCGGCACGCGCAGCTCGGCCGACGTCCGAGCCGCCCTCGGGCGGGACGCCGGCCAGCACCGACTCCTGCTCCGCGGTAGGGGACGGGAGGGTGACGCCCGCTTGCCGCGCGCGCTCTCGAATCAGCCCGGCGCGCACTTCCAGGCGGTCGCGTTCGAGGAGCGCCGCTCGGAGCTGCTGCCGGAGCTGAGCGTCGTCGGGGTCGCCGCGCCGCTGCAGCTCGCGCATGATCCGATCGACCTCATACTGGACCCGGCGTATCTCGACCCGCAGGCCCAGGTACTCCGCCTGCAGCGCCGCTTCGTCTTGGGGCGGCGCCGGCTCCGGGTCGACGGCCACCGGCAGGGTCAGGCCAATCACTCGGGCCTTGCCCTCGATGTCCTGCAGGCGGGCCGTCACGCGGTCGATCTCGACGGTCGTCTCGGCGAGCCGGTCGCGGACCTGCGCCTCCTCGACCGGCGTGCGCGGCCGACCCAGCGCCGCGAGCGTGGCGGCCCGTTGCGTCTCGGCCCGCTGAAGCGCCGTGCGCAGGCTGGTGTACATACGCGTGAGCACGTCATCGGCGGCCCGCGCTCGCACGGCGATCGTCGCCAGTTCGGCGTTGCGCCGCAGGAATGCCTGCCGCCCCTTCAAGCGATCGATGCGGGACGTCGCCTGTGCCAGCCGCGCCCGGATATCGAGGACTTCGTCGACGTCCGTTGCCCGGCCGAGCAACTCCTGCAATTGCGCGCGGTCCGCCTCGATCGCCGCGAGTTGGGTCTCGACGTCGCCCAGCTCATCGGTGACGTCCCGGCTCGACGCTTTCTCGTCGGTGACCTCGACGGCGAGGCCGCGAAGCTGGCGCATCGCCCGGTCGTAGCGGTCCGCCGGCACCTCCAGGCGGACCGTGGCGACCGGTCGGCCGTTCTCCTCCGTATGCTTGACGCCGGCCACGTAGCCGCCGAGGCTGGTCGCCATGTCGCTCATCGCCCGGACGGACTCGTCGAGATTGCGGACGAGGATGCCGATCTCGGCGGTGTAGATCGCCGGTCGGCCGGCCTGGGCCGGCGGCAGCGCCGACGGCTCGGCCGACGGGATCAATGCGGGGCCGACCGGGGTCGGGACCGGCAGCACCGGGCGCACGGGTCGCGCGACGGCATGACCAACGTCCAGTGCTCGGGCACCGGCCTCGGGCTCGGCGCCCGGGCGAGCATCGACCGGCGGCGCCACGGCCGCCGGCCACCCGTCCGTCATCAGCGCGGCATCCGGCGACGGCCGGCCGCCCGAGCACCCTGCGAGCAGGAGGGCAACGATGACCGCCAGAATGCCGCGCATGCCTCTCTCCCACGCCGGCCCGGCCCGTGCTGGTCCGGATCACCGGCTCGCAGTGATGACGCCGCGGCGCCGCGTTTCGTTCCACGCTGGCGCCACGATCGCGCCGCCAGCGGAGAGAACGTCGCGCCGTTCCCGGGGGATGAGCGAGGCGCCGTCAGCCGGTCGGGATCGCCTCCAGCGCCGGCATGACCTCGCTGGCGAACTCGCGCATCGACCTGCTCACCCGATCGCTGCCGAGCCCGCCGACGTCGAACCAGCCGATGAAGTCGGTGAACCCCAGTGCGGCGTCGCGCCGGAGCTGGGCGATGCAGCGTTCGGGCGTCCCGTAGACGAGCCGATCCCACCACTCCTCGTCGCTCGCCTCGTCGGCGGGCACCCAGGGGTCGTTGCGGCCGGCCGCGATGCGTGCGTCGTCCTTGCGGAGGTGGTCGGCCACCCGCCGCTGCCAACGCGTCTGCCAGACCGCCTCCTTCGCCTCCGCCTCGCTGTCGGCCACGAAGACGAAGCGCTGGACGGCGATCCTGGGCGACTCGGCGTGACCGGCGGCGGCCCACCGCTCGACGAAGCGCTGCCTGAACGTGGCGATCTGCTCGCGACTCGTCGGCGAGCCGGAGAAGAGGGCCGAATAGCCACGCTCGGCCGTCCAATCGACGGTCTGCTCGCTCTGGCAGGCGACCCAGATCGGCGGGTGCGGCACCTGGACCGGGCGCGGCAGCATCGTGATCGGGCGCGGCACGGTGAAGAAGCGGCCCGCGTGCGTGAAGTCGTCCTCGGTCCACGCCTTCAGCATCAGCTCCAGGCCCTCCTCGAACATCGGCCGGCTGTCCTTGATGCGCAGGTCGAGGCCGTCGAACTCCATCTTCTGGTAGCCGCGCCCGATACCGACGTCCAGGCGCCCACCGGTCAGGATGTCGGTCAGCGCGATGTCCTCGGCGAGGCGGATCGGGTGCCAGAACGGCGTGACCAGGATCGCCTGGCCGAACCGGATGCGCGGGGCCAGCGCGCTCGCCTTGGCGATGATGAGCAGCGGGTTCGTGGCGTAGCCGTAGTTGCTGAAGTGATGCTCGGCCACCCAGGCGTGGTCGAGCCCGAGCTGGTCGGCGAGGGCGATCTGCTCCAGCGTCTCGGCGATGCGGCGCTCGCCCGGAGCCATATCCGGGGCGCCGATGAGGTGGAAGGTCCCGAACCGCACGTCTGCTCCTCCTCGGGGCGATGCGTGGTGGCTGCCCGGGCAGCGTACCACGCGCCGGTGACCAGCATCGATAACGACGCACCGGGGCGTCGGGACTGGTCGACGTCGCGAGCGAACAAGCGGCGCCCCCCCCCC
>JALYGH010000441.1 GCA_030777205.1 Chloroflexota bacterium | reverse complement strand
GGCGGTCGCCGCTGAGCGAGAGTATCTTGGGAGCGGCGCGGCCGGTGCCGAGCGGCGCATCATCGGCGGTCGCGTTCACCGGGCCGCCTGCGATGCCCCCAGCAGTCGCGTTTGCGCGCGAGCTCGGCGATCAGCCGGCCGTTCCCGCCCGTCGCCGCGGCTCGACGGACAGGCCCCCGGGCGGATACGTTTCGTTCAGCATATCGTCGGCAGTACCCAACGCTCGCGGACAGCGGTCCGACCGGCAGCCGCGCCGCCGCCGGACCGCCCGCCCCGTCGGAGGAGGCGCATGAACGCCGGCACCCTCATCCTGCTCATCGTCGCCATCGCCATCATCGGCCTGGTCGCCTATCTGGCCACCAGCCAGGCCGACATCCCGACGCGCGTCCGCCGCTTGCTCAAGATGAAGCTCGACGACCGCCCTGACGCGGACGGCGGTCAGCAACCCCGGCCGAACGCCCGCTGGGGTCCCGATCCCGACCGCACCAATGAGGCGCGCGAGCTGGAGAAGGTCACCGGCGTCATCCGCTCCGGGGAGGCCTTCACCATCGTCACCAGCGATCCCTCGTTCTGGGGTGCGAGCGGCTTCGAGATCGAGGGCCTGGTGGTCGGCGTGGCCGAGGTCGAGACCGCCGACGTGGGCGGGAACTTTCAGTTCCGCTACCTGGCGGTCGAGGCGACCGGTGCGACGGCGAACACGATCATCATCGAGGGCGACGCGCCGTCCACGTCGGTCGCCTACCTCGGGCGGGCGCTCATGCCCGACGACCCGGTCGGCGATTTCCGGGCCGGCCAGGTGATTTCGCGGCTCCAGGAGGAGCGCCGGCGGTACCGGGACACCGGCGCCTCCGAGCTGCCGATCGACCTGCCGCCCTACGAGAACGGGACGATCATCGCCGCCCGCTACGAGGGCAAGCTCGCGCTCCTGGAGTACGAGCCCGGCAAGGGGTACTTGCCGGTCAGCGCCGCCAATCCGCAGGGCGTGCGCTACTCCGATCTGACCGTCCGACTTGACCCGAGCGGCTGGCTCGTCCGCCTGGTCGAGGTCGGCGCCTACACCTTCCTGCTCGAGCTCGAGCCGATCCGCCTCAGCGACCTGACGGTCCACCACCTGGCGTAGCCGATGGAGCCGTGGCGCAGCGGTCCGGGCGAGTGAGCGGCGTGGGACGCGCCGGGTTACGCCCCGGGGAATCCTCTCCGAGCGCCGATCGTGTTGATGGGCCGCGTTCTTCCGGTGCTCCAACGCCCACGTCGGCATCCCGCTGGGCGCGGGCGATCGTCGCGGCCGGGCCGGTCCTCTACTTCGCCTGGCTGCTCGGCCAGCAGATCCTGGGCGACCGCTCGATCCTGGCCGATCCCCGGCTCGACTGGGAGACGGCCCTTTCCGTCGCGGCGATCGCGTACCTGGCGCTGCTCCTGCTCAGCTACTGGCGCAAGCCGCCCCCGCTCGCCGAGCGTCGCGACTGGCGGGCCGTCCTGGCGACCGCCCTGGCCATCGACGCGCTCGGGTTCAGCACCGCCCAGCCGATCACCCAGCCGGACGCGGCGGGCATCGCCGCGGCGTTCATGCTGGCCGGGACGCTGCTCGCGTTCTGGGCGGCCTGGACGCTCGGCCGGAGCTTCAGCCTGCTCCCCCAGGCCCGCCGGCTCGTCACGAGCGGGCCGTACCGCTACGTCCGCCACCCGATCTACCTGGGGGGCTTCCTGATCACGCTCGGCGAGGTCTGGCTGCGCTGGTCGCCGCTCGTCGTCGCGCTCAACCTCGTCTTCGTGGCGGCGCAGGTCGCGCGGCTGCGGTACGAGGAGGCACTCCTGGAGCGCACGTTTCCGGAGTACGCCGAGTATCGCGCCCGCACGTCGTGCGTGATACCGGGCATCGCGTAGAGGGGGTCACGGCTCGAATGGAATGGCTGAACGACGTGGTCTACACGACCGGCATGGTGCTGTTCGGCGCGGTGGTCGCCCTGGTGTTGTCGGTGCTGACGTCGATGCTTATCCTCCAGCAGAGCTGGCCAACGATCCGCCACGAAGTCGTCGAAGACAACAGCGCGGCAATCGGCGTCCTGACCGGCACGCTGTTCGCCGCCGTCTGCGCGCTCGTCGGCGTCGCCAACCGCCAGAGCATCGTGCCCATCTGGGACCCGACCCTCGCAGAACGGCTCTCCTTCATGCTCGGCTGGGTGATCTACGGCCAGGTCGTGTCGTTCGTGCTCTGCTACGCCGTCAACTGGCTCCTGTTCGGGTTGCGGCCGGGCCGCGTCCAGCACGAGCTGGTCGTGGACAAGAACCCGAGCATCGCGGCGGTCACCGGCCTGGTCTACCTCGGCGTCTCGCTGCTGGTCGTGTTCCGGATCTTCTGAGCCGGTTCTCGTCGGAGGATCTGGCCGCCGAGGTTCCGCCAGGTTCAGCACGTCCACCTCGTCGTCGCCGCTTCTGCCGAGCACCGATCGGCCCCCAATCGGCGCCAGGGCGACATCGGGCGAGACCTCCTCGCCAGGATCTTGCGCCAGATCGATATCGACAGAGCCACGCGGGAACAGCGCTGAACGATCCAGGCTCAGCGCACCAAGGGCGCCCTCGAAAGCTCACGCGCCCGGCGCCAGCTCTCTATGCGACGGAGACGGCGCGGCCGGCCAGGAGCGAGCGGAGGAACTGGCCGGTATAGGAGCGCGGGTTGGCGGCCAGCTCCTCCGGTGTGCCCACCCCGACGACCTCGCCGCCGGCGTCCCCGCCCTCCGGGCCGAGGTCGATCAGCCAGTCCGCCACCTTGATGACGTCGAGGTTGTGCTCGATCACGACGATCGTGTTGCCGGCGTCGACCA
>JALYGH010000440.1 GCA_030777205.1 Chloroflexota bacterium | reverse complement strand
CAATGGCGCCCGCGATCGCTTCCTCCAGGCCGAGCGATACGACCCGACCCGGGGCGAGGCCGCGCAGCTCCTGGAAGACCTCGACCGATTCGCCCGCCGGCGCTGAGTCGGCCGCTCGAGCTACGTTTCCCTGGTGCCGTCCAGCGCGGGGCGCGGGAGCGGCCCGCCGATCGCCTGCTCGTACGCGTAGCCGACCTTGAGCACCGTCGCCTCGTCGAGCGCGCGGCCGATCACTTGCAGCCCAACCGGCAGCCCCTCCGAGAGCCCGCAGGGCAGGCTCAGGCCCGGCAGGCCGGCCAGGTTGACCGGGATCGTGCAGACATCCGAGAGGTACATTGCGAGCGGGTCGTCCGTCCTATCGCCGAGGCGGAAGGCGACCGTCGGCGAGGTCGGCGCGACGAGCACGTCGAACCGCTCGAACGCCGCGTCGAAGTCCTGCTTGATCAGGGTGCGGATCTTCTGGGCCTTCAGATAGTAGGCGTCGTAGTAGCCGGAGCTGAGCGCGTACGTGCCGAGCATGATCCGCCGCTTGACCTCCGGGCCGAAGCCGCGGCCGCGCGTCTTGTAGTAGCCGTCCCACATGCTGTCGGCATCCTTGGCCGAGTAGCCGTACTTCACGCCGTCGTAGCGGGCCAGGTTGGCGCTGCACTCGGCCGGGGCGATCAGGTAGTAGGCGGCCAGGCCGTAATCGGTGTGCGGCAAGGAGACCTCGTCCAGCTCCGCGCCGAGCCCGCGCAGCACGTCGAGGGCCTGGCGGATCGCGGCCTCGACGCCGGGCTCCATGCCGGCGACGAAGTACTCCTTCGGCACGCCAATCCGCAGCCCCGCCAGCGCTCGTCCCACGCTTGCCGACGCGCCGCCGGTCAGCGCGTCGAGGTAACGGGGCACCGGCTCGTCGAGCGAGGTCGAGTCCTTCGGGTCGTAGCCGGCGATCACCTCCGTAACGAGCGCGCAGTCGGCCACGTCGGCGGCGAGCGGGCCGAACTGGTCCAGCGACGACGCGAAGGCGACCAGGCCGTAGCGGCTGACCCGCCCGTAGGTCGGCTTCATCCCAACGATCCCGCAGAGGGAGGCCGGCTGACGGATCGAGCCGCCGGTGTCCGAGCCGATCGAGAATGGCGCCAGGCGGGCCGCCACCGCCGCCGCCGAGCCGCCGCTCGACCCGCCCGGGACGCGACTGAGGTCGCCCCAGGGGTTGCGGGTCGGGAAGAAGGCCGAGTTCTCGGTGGAGGAGCCCATCGCGAACTCGTCCATGTTCGTCTTGCCGAGCAGGACGGCGCCGGCGGCGTACAGCTTCGCGGTGAGCGTGGCGTCCTCGACCGGGACGAAGTTCTCGAGCATCTTCGAGCTGCAGGTCGTGCGGATGCCGCGCGTCAGCGCGAGGTCCTTGAGCGCCATCGGCACCCCGAGCAGCGGCGCGTCCTCGCCGGCCCGGCGCCGGGCGTCGGCGGCCCGCGCCTGCTCGAGCGCCAACTCCGGTGTGACGGTCACGTAGGCCTGGACGAGGCCCCGGTCCAGGCGCTCGATGCGCTCCAGGTACGCGCGGGTCAGCTCCTCGGAGGAGATCGCCCCGGCGCGCAGCTCCGCGAGGGCCTGGAGGACGGTCAGATCGGTCAGCTCCATCCGCCCTACTCCAGGACCGGCGGGACCTTGAGGAAGTCCCCCTCGCGGCGGGGCGCGTTCCGCAGCACGTCCTCGACCGGCAGCGAAGGCCGGACGACGTCGTCGCGCATGACGGAGCTGACCGGGATCACCTGGGCCGTCGGCGGGATGGCCGAAGTGTCGACCGTGTCGAGCGCTTGCATGTGGCCGAGGATCTGGGAGAGCTGCTGCTGGAAGCAGTCGATCTCGTCGTCGCTGAGCCCGAGGCGGGCGAGGCGCGCCACATGCTCGACCTGTTCCCGGCTAATCGCCATCGCTGCATCCCTCCGAAGACCGAGAGGAAGTATACGGGGGCCAGGCCGCGGTGTAGCGGAAGACGCGGTTCCGGGAGCAGTCGCTCAGCACGTCGCGGGAGACGACGATCGGCATGCGGCGGCCATCCGCCAGCGCGACCTCGGCCGGCGGATCGCCGGCCGGCTCCCACCACAGCAGTGACACGGTGCCGGTCACCTCCTGCGGCTCCGCCTCCGGCCGGCGCAGGTGGACGTAGGTCGTGCCCTCGCCGATCGTCTCGCCCCGGCCGTCGCGCACGACGACGCTCGACTTGTAGACGGCCATGTCGAACCCTCCACGCATGCCGGCCGCCGGCGGCCGATCCGATTGAGGGGGATACGGGCGGGCCGTTGGACCTCCCCGAGCCGGATCGTGCGAAGCCATGCTCTGTGCTAGGATGCGGGCAGCACCCTACTATCCGCAAGGATGCCGGTCGCGATGCCCTGGATACCGCCGATCCCGCGCAAGCCGCCCCTGCCCGACGACTACCTCGAGCTCGGCCAGGACGAGAGCCCGCGCGCCTGGCTTCCGGTCGGGATCGGCATGCTGCTCGTCCTCGTGCTGCTCGTCGTCGCGAGCCTCCAGGGGAAGATCTGACCCGAGTCCGGAGGAGGTCGCGATGGTCTTCCTGTACGGGCGGCAGTGGTCGCGGGCCGAGCTGTCGCGCTTCGTCGCCAACATGGCCCAGCTCGGCGGGGTCCGGCCGGTCGCGTTCCAGGACGGTCCCGAGGCCGGCGTGCGCGGCCTGGAGTTTCGCACCGGCGCGGGCCTGGCGTTCACGGTGCTGCCCGATCGCGGGATGGACGTCGGCCTGACCGAGATCGACGGGGTCCCGCTCTCGTTCCTGACGGCGGTCGGTTACGCCCATCCGGCCTACTTCGAGCCGGCCGGGCTCGGCTGGCTGCGGACCTTCCCGGGCGGCCTGTTCGTCACCTGCGGCCTGGACGCCGCCGGCGCCCCGTCGGAGGACGCCGGCGTGCCGTTCGGGCTCCACGGGCGCGCATCGGCCCTGCCGGCCCGCGGCGTCGCGTTCGACGCCGACTGGGAGGGCGACGAGTACGTCCTGCGCGCGCGGGGCAAGATGCGCCAGGTCGCGATGCACGGCGAGTGGCTGCAGCTCACCCGCGAGATCACCGCTCGCCTCGGCCAGAACCGCTTCGCCATTCGCGACACCGTCGAGAACCTCGGGTCGCGGACGGAGCCCCACATGCTCGTCTACCACTTCAATGTCGGCTACCCGCTGCTCGACGCGGGCGCCGAGTTCCTCGTCCGGTCGGTCCGCGCCGAGGGGATCGACGAGCGGTCGCGGGCGGCGGCCGACTCGTACGGTCGGGTCGCCGGCCCGTCGCCCGACTTCGAGGAAGAGGTCATCCAGCATGATGTCGCGCCCGGCCCGGACGGCATGGTCACGGCGGCGGTTCGGAACAGCGCGCTCATGGGCGGGCGCGGCCTTGCCCTCACCATCCGCTACCGTAAGGATCAGCTCCCGAACCTGGTGCAGTGGCGCAACTTCCGCGAGCGGGCGTACGTGATGGGGATCGAGCCGGCCAACTGCGACATTCGCGGGCGAGCGACCAGCCGCGAGCGCGGCGCCCTCCAGGAGTTGGCGCCCGGCGAGCGGCGGGAGTACCACCTCGAAGTCGAGGCGCTGACCGACCCGGCCGCAATCGCGGCGCTCTCGGCCTAGCCTCGGGCCGCCGAGCCGGCGCCGACCGGGGCGCGGCGCCCTGATTCCAGACTCATGCACGCGATGCGTGCCGTCTCAGAATCGACCCGGATCGGTCACGGCCGCGCGTGAGGTGTGGTCCGTCGACTTGCGCTCTGACGAGAGATCGTCATGCCACGGGGCGACCTTTACCGTAACCAGAGCTGCCACGTTTCGCTCGCGTTGCGTGCTGTGATGCCCTTGAAACATTTGGCGAAATCTGGATAATGACGCCCGATGCAAGCGATCCGCGTCGACCGCAGGCGGACACCGGACCTCCGCTGGCTGCACCACCTTGCGCTCCTCTCGGCGCTCGGCTTCCTGTTCGTATGGGTGGTCGGGGGGCGCACCCCCGAAACCGCGCAGCTTGCCGAGCAGTTCCCGTCCCGCTTCCTCGCCCCGCCGAGCGCACCGGCCCAGGACTGGATGCCCGTCCGCATCCCGGTCCGGACGACGATCGCGCCGGAGCCGGTCCTCGCACAGGGGTCGCATGCGGAGGCCGAGACCCAGCGGCTCGGCGCGACCGAGGCGGCGGTACCCGTCCGGGGCACTGTCGCGCGATGGGTCCAGGCACAGGACAAGACGCAGCTCCTGGCGGCGCCCGAGCCTGGTGCCGCGGCTGAGGCCGAGGTCCCGCGGGAAAGCTACCTGCGCGTCCTCGAGGCCCGCGAGGATTGGCTGCGCGTCAGCTTCGGCGGCGATGGGAGTCGTCGTCCGGCTAGCACCGCCTGGATCCGGCGCGGGACCGAGGCGATCGCGACGGTCGACGCGCCGCGCTTCGTGACCAGCACCCGCGACGTTCAGCTCTGGTCCTCCGAGGATGGCGGCGAGCCGCTGGCGACCGTCCCGCGCCTGGCCACCCTGGAGCTCGCCGACGTCGAGCGGAACGGGCGGGTGGCCGTGCGCGTCGAGGCGCCCGAGCGGCCGGAGGGGCAACTGGCCTGGGTCGATTGGGAGGCCGTCGCCGGGTCGCGCCCGCCGGCCGAGCGCGGCGTGCCCTGGCAGCGGCCCTTCTCCCCGTTCTCGAGCGAGGTCCGACTCGAGGTGCCGTATCGGACGCAGCTCGACGGCAGCCTGTCGGCGGCGTCGAACTGCGGGCCGACCTCGGTCGGGATGGCCCTCGAAGCCTTCGGCATGTCGGTCCCGACGGCGCAGATCCGAGCCCTCGCGATGCGCTCCATGGGCATCCGGGACCCCTTCAGCGGCACGACCCTCGAGTCCCTGCGCGACGCCGCCGAGAACTTCGGACTTCAAGGTCTCGATCTGAAGGAGAACGGCCGCTACAAGCGCTGGACGCTCGAGGACGTGCGGGCGCACTTGCGGGCCGGACATCCGGTCATCCCGCAGCTCCGCTACCGCCTGATGCCGGGGCGGGAGTGGCTCTGGGTCAGGTACGACCACTACGTCATCATCACCGGCTTCGTCGGCGACGAGTTCATCTACAACGACCCGGTCACGCTGAACGGCAAGGGCGAGGGCAGGATGTCCTCGCAGCAGCTCCTGCGCGCCTGGATGAACAGCGACGCCCCCGGCGCGGCCGTCGCGATCGCCCGCCCGGTGTACTGACGTGAGACCGTCACGATAGGCGTACCGTGGCGGGATAACGGTGCAACCTCGGCCGCTTCCCGCGCACCTGATCCGACGCGCCGACGTACCGTCCGGGCTTCGCGATTCGTTCGCCAAGGACATCACCTACCACCGAATGACCGTTGCCGCCGCCCGAGCCATCAGGCTCCGCGGCGTCAGGATTGAGGCGTCGCGGGTCGGCACCTTCGGCCAGGGTTTCTACACGGCCACCTCGGCAGACGCGTTCTTCGGAGACGGCGAGATTGCGGCAGCGGCTCGTCTGCGCCACCCGCTCGTCGGCCACGCAGATGAGATCGGCGACCAGGCGGACGCCCTGGCCGCCCGCCTACGTCCGTCCGATCCTCGAATCACCCTGGACCTCGCGGTCCGAATCCGCCGAGAGCTTGTCGCTGTTGGGTATGATGGGATCGTGGTAGTCGACGCGGGCGGAGACGGAATTGACTATGTCATCGCCCTGGTCGATGGCGTTGCTCGGGTGGTGGTCGATCAATGAGTCGCAATTGGGAGCGTTCAGCGGGGTTCGAGGCCTGGCCCGGCTGCCTCGGGTGCGGACACTACCGTCGCTCTCGGTGCCAGGCCTTTCCGGATGGCATCCCGCTCCCGATCGCATCGGGTGAGATCGACCATCTCGTCCCTCGGCCCGGTCAGGTGGGTGACACCGTGTTCGAACCACTGGATTCCGAAGTGTTTCGTCGCGAGGGCCGACGCGTCCCATTGCGCGTCGCCCGCGCCGGGTGAACGCCGCGGCTCCTACCATCATGGCTGTTGCCCGCGCGTCGCGGCGCCGCGTCGGCACCGGCCAGCGTCACGCGCCCGTGGCACGGCCACAGCCGCACAAGCACGGAGACTGGTCGGATGGCATCCTGGCGTGACGTAGAGACCTCGGCGCCCGAGTTCGCCGAGAAGGTGCAGGAGCTGTTCGACGCCTACCGCCACAAGACGCTGGCGACGCTGCGCAAGGACGGCTCGC
>JALYGH010000439.1 GCA_030777205.1 Chloroflexota bacterium | reverse complement strand
CGATCGACGGCAAGTCGGCGTCGTCCGGAAACTCGAGGACCGAGAAGACCACCGTCTCGTTCGGGAGGCGACCCGCGAGCGCCTGGCCGATCCGGACGTACTCGTCGCGCGCCGCTCGGTCGCGGCTACCATGGGCCATGAGCAGGAGCGCCTGGTCGGTCATGCCTGGTTGCATCCAAGCTGTCGGTGTAAGGGCGCGCCGGGCCACCGGCGCGCCCTCGGTCACCATAGCACGGCGTCGCCGCGGTCAGCATCGATTCTCGAATGCGGGCCGCGCCGGCGAGAGTCTCGGCGCGGCGAGCCGGCCAATCGTGGCGCGGTCGCTCGCCGGGCCGCCATGATTCGCCCGATGATCCGGCCGGCGAGTCGCCCGGCCAGGCTGCGCCGACGCCACCCCGCTCGGATCGTGCACGCCATGTTCAGCCGTTTCAACGCCTTCGCCCGCACGGTGGCACCTCGTCGCCGCGTGATGCCGCGGCGCGCTTTCCTGGGCGCCGTCACGGCGGCGCTGCTTGCCGCGTGTGGCCCGTCCGAAAGCGGCACGCCGCCGACGTCGCCCGTGACGCGGCCGCGCGCCACGTCAATAGCGGCCACAATCCTGGAGGGCTGGAGGGCCGCGGCGGGGACGGAGGGCGCCGTACAGGTGTACGCGGACTTGGGCCGCCGGGAGGCCGACGACCTCACTCGCCTGCTGGCTCGCCGCTACCCCAACCTGCGAGTCGAATGGACCCTCGGGTCGGACCGGGCCCTGCTCGCGCGGGCGCGCGCCGAACGCGCCAGTGGCGGCGGGACCTGGGACGTCTTCGTCGGCGACGCGGCTCCGACGCTCGCCGGGACTGATGGGGCCGCGCGCTGGGCCCCACCCGAAGCCGTGGCCATCGGTCCCGAGCTCGTCGATCCACACGGGCAGTGGTTCGCGCTTGCACTGACGCACCACGTCCTCGAGTACAACCCCGAGCTTGTCCCGTTCACCTCGCGGCCGACCGCTTACGAGACGCTGCGCGAGTCACGCTTCCTCGGGCGACTCGCCGTCGAGGACGAGTCGCTCACCTGGCTCAAGGGCCTGCTCGAGTCGCGCGGGCAGCAGCAGGCGCTCGACCTCCTGCGACCGCTCGCGGACCAGGCCGTCACCATCCGGTCGAACCCGACCGATCTCTCGGCGTACCTCGCCGCCGGCCACCACGCGGTCGCCGTCGTCAATCGCCTGGACGTCGTCGAGCGAGACCGCCGCGCCGGAGCGAAGGCGGCCTGGGTCGGCGTCGAGCCGGTCGTAGTCCAGCCGACCGCCCTGGTGGTCGCCGAGGACGCGCCGCGACCGAACGGCGCCCGTCTCGTCGCGAACTTCCTGCTGTCGGCCGACGCGCAGCACGCCCTGGCCGCCCTGGGGCGTATCCCCGCCCGCGTCGACGTCGATCCCGAGCCCCAGGGTCTGGTACGCGGCCTCCGCACCCACCTGACGGCGCCGCCCGTCGGACACCAGGAGCAGGAGCTCCGGGGGCTCTACGCGGACCTGTTCGGACGGTAGGCTCGGGCAGGCTTCGCTCCCCGGCGCTGACCGAGGCGTACGGCCGGCTCGACCTGGCCGTCCGTTGTTGCGGGAGCGTCGGAATGGCACCTATGCTTCGAGGAAACGGGCGACCAACGCCCGGTGGGATAGAGGCTTGAACGCGGACAATGGCTACGGCATCGACCGGCGCGTCCTCCCGGATGGGATCGTCGTGCTGGCACGGCACATCCCCGACCCGGACATCATCGCGGTGAGCATCGGCGTCCGGGCCGGGGCGCGCTTCGAGGACGACGCGACAGCCGGCGCGTCGAAGTTCATGGAGAAGCTGTACCTCCAGGGGACCGAGCGCCGCCCCGGTCCGGATCTCGTCCAGCGGCCCATCACCGTGCGCGGCGGCACGCTCTCGGTCGCCAACGGCTCCGAATTGGTCACGTTCGGCGCCCAGGTCCGTTCGGTCGACACGGAGGTCATGCTCGACGTCCTGGCCGACGTCCTGCTGAATTCGACGTTCGCCCAGGATCGCGTCGAGAACGAGGGGCGCGTGATCCTCGAGGAGCTGAACGCGCGCCGCGCCAACCCGAACATCCTGGCGTCCGACCTGTTCTTCCCGGCCGTCTTCGACGGCCACCCGCTGGCGCGCTCGTCCGCCGGCGACCTTGAGAACACGCCGAAGCTGACGCGGGAGCAGCTCCTCGCCTACCGGGACCGCTTCTTCGTCGGGCGGAACACGATCGTCGCCGTCGCCGGCAACCTGCCCGCCGACCAGGCCCATGCGCGGATCGCGGCAGCCTTCGGGTCGATGCCGGCCGGCGTCGCCGCGCCGACGTCAAACGTCCCGCCGCCCGCTCCGAAGTCGCGGCGGATCGACGAGCAGGCCGGCAACGCCCAGGCGCGGGTGCTGATCGGCGGCCCGTTGCCCGGCCTCGGGACTCCGGACCGGTTCGCGCTCTCGGCCGCGAACGCGGTGCTCGGCGGCTCCGGCTTCCGGCTGTTCCGGGAGATCCGCGACCTGCGCGGCTTGTCGTACGACCCATCCCCGGGGATCGTCCAGTTCCCCGACGCGGGCGTCTGGCTGGCCGCGGCCGGCACCGACCCGGTGAACACCGACACAGTCATCGACCTGCTGAGGGTCGAGATCGACCGGCTCAGCAACGAGCGACTCGGCGACGAGGACCTCGCGAACGCGAAGAACTACCTGGAGGGAAGTCTGGTGGTCAGCCTGGAGACGCCGGGCGCGCAGAGCGGCCAGATGATCCGCGACGAGGCATTCGGGTCGCCGGTCCTCTCGCACGCCCACATCGAGGGAATCCGAGCGGTGACCGCCGACGATGTGCAGCGGGTCGCACGCGAGTACCTGCGCACCGACGCCGCGACGCTCGTGGTGGTGCGGCCATGACCGACGCGGCCCGGCACGAAGACGCGCTCCGCACCGACCTGCCGAGCGGCATGGCCGTCCTCACGCGCGAGCGGCCGTACGCCGACGTGACCGCGATCAGCATCAGCGTCGGCGGCGGCTCGCGCCACGAGCACGACCGGACGGTCGGGGCGGCCCACTTCATGGAGCACATGTTCTTCCAGGGGACCCCGCGCCGCCCGGCGGTCGAGGCCGTGTTCGGACCGGTGAGCGCCCGCGGCGGCTGGATGAACGCCTACACGTCGTTCGAGAACATCAACTTCCAGGCTGTCGTCAAGAACGACGACTTCGACCTCGCGCTCGACACGCTGTCCGACATGCTGGTCAACTCGCTGTTCGCCGAGGAGAAGATCGACAAGGAGCGCCAGGTCGTCCTCGAAGAGCTGATCCGCGGCAAGAACGATCCGCGCCGGTACGCCGTCGAGCTGTTCTTCAAGCACGTCTGGCAGGGCCACCCGGCGCAGAACCTCCCGATCGGCAGCCGCGAGACGCTGAACAACTCCGATCGCACGGTGCTGATGGCGTTCCGCAATGAGAATTTCCTGGCGAGCAACATGGTGACGGCGGTCGTCGGCAACCAGCGGCACGACGACATCGTCGCGCGCATCCAGGCCGCGTTCGAGGCGATGCCGACCGGCCCGCGCCCTAAGTACCCGGTCGCCCCGTTCCCGGCCGCCGTGTCGCGGCGGGTCGAGGAGACGACGGCCGGCACCCAGACCCAGATTGCGCTCGGTGTCCCGGCGCCGGGCGTGAACCATCCGGACACTTACCCGCTCGACATCATGAGCTCGATCATGGGGGAGGTCGGGCGGCGGCTCGTCGGCGAGATCCGCGACAAGCGGGGGCTCGCGTCGAGCGTGGGCTCGTCGTACAGCACCCTCTCGGACGTCGGGTGCTGGTGGGCGATGGTCGGGACCTCGCCCGCCAACGTCGACCAGGTGATTGAGCTGGTGCTCCAGGAGATGCGGCGGATCCGCGACGAGCGCATCTCCGACGAGGAGCTCGAGAACGCGAAGAGCTACATCGAGGGCCGCGCCGTGCTCCAGCTCCAGACGAGCATGGCGTTCGCGCAGTACCTCGCCGACCGCGAGGTGATCGGCGTCGAGCCGCCACTGGCCGAGTACTTGAATCGGGTGTCGCGCGTGACGGTCGACGACGTCTCGCGAGTCGCCAACACGTATCTCGACCCGGACGCCTACACGCTCGTCATCCTGCGGCCGACCGGCTGAGCGAGCGAGGCCCTCCCTCCGGTTCCGCGTGGACCTGACCCTGGCACCCGCGGCATCTCGAAGCCCGATCGCAGCCCTGCTGACCGCGTCAAGAATACATGGCTTGGAGCCGTGCGCGGCGACGCGGCTCCGGCCGGGCTGTGTCTCAGTGCACGTGCTTCTCGGCCTGCTCCACCAGCCGCGAGACCGGCCAGGGCCATGGAAAGTCGTGGCCGGCCCGCAGCTCGAGGAGGACCGGGCCGTCGGCCACCAGCGCCGCGTCCCAGGCCGCGTCGAGCTGCTCGGGCTCGTCGACGCGGATACCGCGCGCCCCGAACGCCTCGGCGTACCTGACGAAGTCGACCTCGCCGATCTCGGTCGCGTAGGTGCGGCCGTACGCTCTGGTCAGCATGTTGTCGATCATGCCGATCCGCCGGTCGTGGTGGATCGCCAGCACGACCGGCAGGTTCAGCTCGCAGATCGTCACGAAGTCGCTCGACGCCATCAGAAACGACGTGTCGCCGCACAGGCCGACGACCTTCTTGGTCCGGCGGAGCAGCCCGGCCGCCAACACGCCCGGCAGCGCGTAGCCCATCGCGCCCCAGGAGCCGGACTGGAGGTGCGACTCCGGGTTGAAGGTGGGCACTTGAATGGGAGTCCAGAGCTTGACGTTGCTGACGTCGCTGATGACCAGCGTGTCGGGCGTCATGCGGCGGGCAAGCGCGTCGAGCGCCCGGCCGATGTGCCACGGTCGCGCGTCGGCGTAGCGCTCCAGCTCGATCTCGACGCCGCGCTGCTGGAGTGCGCGGGCCCGGGCGCAGGCCTCGAGGGTGGCGCGGTCCTCGCGGCGGGCGCGGCAGCGCTCGGCCAGCGCCGCGATCGTGGCCGCCAGCGCCGGCACCGACGGAATGGCCGGGCCGACCGACGGGTCCGGCTCGTCGGCGGCGTCGAGCAGGACGACACGATCGGGCCGATCGGCCAGCAGGCCGTTGGCCGCCTCGGTGCCGGGCCGCACGCCGAGCCCGAGCACCAGGTCGGCCTCGGCGACGAGCCGGGCCGCTGTCGGGTGGCTGCGCGCCGCGCCCCACCAGACGCCGCAGGAGAGCGGATGGACGGTCGGCATGGCCGCGTGTCCATCCCAGGTGTGCGCGACCGGCGCCTGGAGTCGCTCGGCCAGCCGCACCACCGTCTCGCTGACGATCGGCCACCAGGCCCCCTTGCCAACGACGATCGCGACACGGCCGGCGCCGTCGATGCGGGCGACGAGATCGGCGAGGTCGGGCAGGGCGCTCGACGGCGCCAGGGACTCCCACGGCGAGAGCTGGGCGGGCCGGGCGAGCGGAGCGCCGGCCGCATCGTCGCCGGCGCCCGTCGCCACGAGCGCGCGGTGATCCACAACGATCGGGTCGGCGTTCAGCGCGTGCTCGGCGATCTCGACATGGGTCGGGCCGGGCCGGCCGCTCGTCGCAACGGCAAACGCCGTGCGCAGCGCGCCCGGGATCTCGCGGGCGTCCTCCACCCGCGTTGACCACTTCGTCACGCCCTCGAAGGCACGCTGGAGGAAGCCGGGCTCGTCAACGCCGTGGAACGCCTCCTTCGCCGCGCCGCGCGCCACGCCGCCGGAGATGTGCACCAGGGGGGCGCCGGCCGCGTAGGCGCCCGCGACGCCGGACAGCGAGTTCGTCGCGCCCGGTCCGGCCGTCACCAGCACGACGCCCGGCCGCCCCGTCAGCCGCCCATACACCTCGGCGGCGATGGCCGCGTTGTTCTCGTGCTTGCAGGTGATCGGGCGGATCTCCCGCGCGTCGCCGAGCGCGTCGAACACCTGGATGACATGGGAGCCGTCCAGCCCGAACACCGTGTCCACGCCGTGCGCCCGGAGGCAGGCCGCCACCGCGCGGCCCGGCTCGAGCCGCTCACCGGTCCGCTCGACCTGCTCGGTCACCTGCATCGTCGTCCTCCAGTGCGAACTGACTCGCGACCCTGGCGGCCACGCGTCATATTGTGCCGTCTCTGTCGTCCAGAGTCGACTTTGTCATCCTAAGCCGACTTTGTCATCCTGAGCGCAGCGAAGGATCTCACAGACCTGATCCGGTGTGAACTCCCTGGCCATGCTCAGGAAGAAGACGCTAAGAGACGTCGGCCCGCCACCACGTCAGGACTAGCACAGCGCCTCGGTGAAGATCATTGGGTGACATCCCGAGGAGCGCCAGTGACGAGGGATCTCACGGTCCCCCGCCCCGGTGCGTGAGATCCCTCGCTGCGCTCGGGATGACAGACGCGTTCCTGGTGCTCCCGCCATCCCCATCTTGGCGGCGTACTACGACTCGCCGCGACCGGCCACCGCCGCGGCGTCCGCCGCCACTTCCTCGACCGTGTCGGTCGCTTCCCCCGCCCGCGTCGTTCGCGGTCCCGCCGCCTCCCCGGCACGGGCGGCCCGGTCCACGCCGGACACGGCCGCCGCCCTGACCGCCTCGTAGTCGGCCGGGAGCAGGACCGGGCGGTTCGCGTAGTCGGTCCCGATCCCCTCCAGGGCGCCCTCATGGTAGCGGATCTTGAAATCGGGGAACTTCAGCCCGGTCGCGGTCGAGATGACGACGATCCGGTCCTTCCGCCCGATCTCCCGGCGCGCGACCAGCTTCTCGAGCACGGCCAGCGCGACGCCGGTGTGCGGGTCGTTGAACATGCCGGTTAGGTCGGCCCGCGCGGCGGCCTGGGCCAGCTCGTCCTCGGTCGCCTGCTCGACCAGGCCGTCGAACAGCTTCAGCATCCGAACCGCCTTTTCGAAGCTGACCGGGTTGCCGATCTGGATCGCCGAGGCGAGCGTCGGGCGGGCCTGGATCGGCTCGAAGTGGTCGAAGCCGTTCTTATAGGCAAGGTAGAGCGGGTTCGCGCGCTCGGCCTGAGCGACTACGATGCGGGGCAGCTTCTGGATCAGCCCGAGGTCACGCATCATCAGGAAGCCGGCCCCGAGCGCTGCCGTGTTGCCGAGGTTGCCGCCGGGGATGATGACCCAGTCCGGCACACCCCAGTCGAACTGCTGGACGACCTCGATGCCGACCGTCTTCTGGCCCTCGACGCGCAGCGAGTTCATCGAGTTGGCGAGGTAGATGCCGGGCTCCTTCGCCAGTCGCTTGACCATCTCCATGCAGCCGTCGAAGTCGGTGTCGAGCGAGAGGACCAGCGCGCCGTTTGCGAGCGGCTGGACGAGCTGCGGGATGCTGACCTTGTCGCGCGGCAGGATCACGACGGCGGGGATGCCGGCCACGGCGCAGTAGGCGGCCAGCGCGGCCGAGGTGTCGCCGGTCGAGGCGCAGGCGACGGCCTTGATCGGCGTGCCCTGGGCGATCATCTGCTTGACCGTCGAGACGAGAACGGTCATCCCGAGGTCCTTGAACGAGCCGGTGTGGGTCAGCCCGCACATCTTGACCCAGAGGTCGCTCAGGCCGAGCTGGGCGCCGTAGCGCTCGGCCCAGAACAGGTTGGTACCGCCCTCGTCGAGCGAGACGACGTTTTCGTCGTCGACGTGCGGCGCCACCCACTCCTTCTTGCCCCAGACGCCGCTGCCATACGGCCAGGTCGTGCGCTTGTAGCGCTCGTCGAAGAGGCGCGTCCAGCCGGCGGGGGTACGCCTGCGCAGGGCTCGGAGGTCGTGGGCGACTTCGAGCAGCGAGCCGCAGGTCGGGCACTCGTAGATGACCTGGGTCAGGGGGATCTCGCCCGGGCAGCCGTTGATGCACCGAAACCACGCCCGCGGATTCACGTCCCCTCCCC
>JALYGH010000438.1 GCA_030777205.1 Chloroflexota bacterium | reverse complement strand
ACCTGGACCAGGGCCGCCAGGCCGATCAGGCCGTCGAAGACGCCGTGCGGCGCCATCAGGATGCCGTTGAGGTCGGCGTACTCGGCGATCCACTTCAGCTCGGCAATGCCGCCGACGTCGGCCGGGTCCGGCCCGACGACGTTGACGGCGCGCTGGTCGATCAGGTCCTTGAAGTTCTGGCGCAGGTAAATCTGCTCACCGGTGTGGATCGGGGTGGTCGTGGCCCAGGTCACGTCGCGGTAGAGGTCGGCCAGGACGTACGGGGTGTAATCGCCGGTGATCATGTCCTCGAGCCAGAGCAGATTCAACAACTCGACGGCCCGCGCCACCCTCAGCGCGTCGTTCGGCGCGAAGCCGGGGCCGCAGTCGAGCGCCAGGCCGACCGCGTCACCGGTGACCTCCTTCATGGCCTCGACGCAGGCCACCAAGTGCTTCAGGCCGCGCTCGGTCAGCGCGCCGCGATCGAGGGCGCCATGCAGGCCACCGGCCGGCCGGGCCTCGCCGTAGAAGAAGTTCGGGACCTCACGCTTCATTGGCGAGTGGAAGCCGATCGGCTGCTTGACGATCGTGAAGCCCTCCGGCGCGTCCAGCATCCGGCGTGTGCTCTCGGCGTAGTCCTCGGGGTTGTAGCCGGCCATCGGGAAACGGACCCCGCCGTTGTAGACGCGGACGCGGTCGCGGATCTTGCCGCCGAGCAGTTTGTAGATCGGCAGGCCGGCCGCCTTGCCGGCGACGTCCCAGAGCGCCATCTCGATCGCGCTGACGGCACTGCCCCACGGCTTGAAGCTGCCGCGCTGGCGGATCTTGAGCATCACCCGCTCGACGTTGGTCGGGTCCTCGCCGACCAGGGCGTCGCGGAAGAAGAGGACGTGCTGGGTGACGTACGGCTTGGTCGACTCGACCTCGCCGTAGCCGTCGATGCCCGCGTCGGTCACGATGCGGACGATCGGGTTTTCACCGAGGACGACGCAGCGGAGGTCGGTGATCTTCATACTCTGACCCTTCTGGATATCCGGTGTCGCGCTCGTCGGAGGGGCGGACGCCGGGCAGCATCGTACTCAGGCCAGGCACCAACCGACGAGCTTCGTCAGCCGTAACCGTGAAAATGGTGCCGCGGCGGCCCCGTCGCGCGTCCCGTGGGCTCACGTCGCGTTCGATTGCCCGGACGTTTCCGAGTGGGGATTGATCCCGCGCTATGTACAATTCATTCCAGAGGAGCATCGGAACTCGGCGAATCGACAAGCGCCGCGCGCCGGCGGATCGTGGGCCTACCCGCGTAGGGGGTGGCCGGGATGCCTCGGAGGGGAGCCAGTCATGAGCGTCGCCGATGAGTTGCTGCGGAACAACGAGCGGTACGCCGCCGCGTTCGACAAGGGCGAGCTACCGCTGCCGCCGAGCAAGCACCTCGTAGTCGTGGCGTGCATGGACGCCCGACTGAACCCGTACGGCATCCTCGGCCTGGACGAGGGCGAGGCGCATGTGATCCGCAATGCCGGCGGGGTGGTCACCGACGACGTGATTCGTTCCCTGACCATCTCGCAGCGCCTGCTGGCCACGCGCGAGATCATCCTCATCCATCATACCGAGTGCGGGATGCTGACCTTCAAGGACGACGACGTTAAGTCACAGATCGAGGCGGACGTTGGCATCCGGCCGCCCTTCGCGCTGGAGGCCTTCCCCGAGCTGGAGGCGGACGTCCGCCAGTCGATCGCCCGGATCAAGGCCAGCCCGTTCATCCCGCACACTGACGCCGTGCGCGGGTTCGTCTACGACGTGAAGACCGGCCGTCTGCGGGACGTCGGCGTCTAACTTCCGCCGCGCTTACGCTATCCTCCCGCGAACGCGGGCGACGAGATCCCCGCACTTCGCTCGAGTTGACGCCAGAGTTGCAGGCCGCGCCGTCCAGGGCCCGCGGGCGCGCCAACCGGGACGCGGGATCCCCGACGAATGGCGTCCTCCGAGTCAGGCGGGGGTTGGCGCCGACCAACACGGCGAGCGAGATCGCAGATGGGAGGTGGCGGGGGTGACACGGCGAGCGTACCTCGGTGTCGATTGCGGGACGCAGTCGACGAAGGCGGTGCTGGTGGATGCCGAGACCGAGCAGGTCCTCGCCGTCGGCCGCGCATACCACGAGCTGATCGAGGCCGGTGACGGCACCCGCGAGCAGCATCCGGACTGGTGGGTGGCGGCGCTCGTCGCGGCCGTCCGCGAGGCGCTGGCAGCCGCGACCGCGGCGACCCTTGACGCAGGCGGAATCGCCGTGGCCGGGATCGGCGTCTCGGGGCAGCAGCACGGGCTGGTCTGCCTGGATGCCCACGACCGGCCGATCCGACCGGCCAAGCTCTGGAACGACACCACGACCGCCGCCGACTGCGCCTGGCTGACGAAGCGGCTCGGCGGGCCGGAGGCGGTGATCGAGCTGATCGGCTACGCGTTCCTGCCCGGCTACACCGCCCCGAAGATCTCCTGGCTCCACCGCTCGGAGCCGGCGGCGTACGCGGCGACGCGCCGGATGTGCCTCCCGCACGACTATCTGAACCTCTGGCTGACCGGTGAGTTCGCGACCGAGCCGGGCGATGCTTCGGGCACGGCCTATATGGACATTCGCGCCCGCCGGTACAGCGAGCCCGTGCTGGCAGTCCTGGATGCCGACCGCGACTGGGCGAGCACCCTGCCGCCGATCCGGCCCTCACTGGACGCCATCGGGCGCCTGCGCGCGGAGGCGGCCGACGCGCTCGGCCTACCGGCGGGCGTTCCGGTCTCGGGGGGCGGCGGGGACAACGCCTGCGCGGCGATCGGCGTCGGCGCCGTCGTCGAGGGACCGGTCGTGGTCAGTCTCGGCACCTCCGGGACCGCGTTCGCCTACCGCACCGGCCCGGCCGTCGATCCCCAGGGAGCGGTGGCGGCCTTCTGCGACTCGACCGGCGGCTGGCTCCCGCTCGTCTGCACGCTCAACTGCACCGGCGCGACCGGCTGGGTGCGCCGGCTGTTCGGGCTGGATCACGCCGGCGTCGAGGGGGCGCTGGCGGCTACGCCGCCCGGCGCGGATGGGCTGACGTTCCTGCCGCACCTGGGCGGCGAGCGAACGCCGGACTGC
>JALYGH010000437.1 GCA_030777205.1 Chloroflexota bacterium | reverse complement strand
CGCGTCGCCGACAGGCTGGGTGTCCGCGTGGATGAGGCGATGCTGATGCGGGCCGCTCGGCTGGCGAAGGCCGACCTCGCCACGGCGCTCGTCAAGGAGCTGACCGAGCTGCAGGGCGAGATGGGGCGGGCCTACGCGCTCGCCGGCGGCGAGCCCGAGCCGGTCGCCGCGGCCATCGCGGAGCACTACCTGCCGCGCGTGGTCGGCGACGCGCTGCCGGCCGGCGACCTCGGGCTCGTCCTGGGCGTCGCCGACCGGGTCGATACCCTCACCGCCGGCTTCGCGGCCGGGCTGGAGCCGACCGGCTCCTCCGACCCGTACGGGCTGCGGCGCCAGGCGCTCGGGCTGATCCTGCTGCTCGTGGAACGAGGCATCCCGGTTTCACTCGACCGGCTCGTGTCGCTGGCGGCCGAGCACTCACCGGTCCCGCTCACCGACGAGCGTCGCGAAGCCCTGGGCGGGTTCCTGCGGCAGCGGCTGCGCGTCTGGCTGACGGACCAGGGCCATGCCCGCGAAGTTGTCGACGCCGTCCTGGCCGTCCAGGGCGACACGCCGAGCCTTGCCGCGCGGACGATCGTCGCGCTCGAGCGCGCGCTGACGACGGACGACTTCCAGCGGCTGATGGCCGGCGTCAAGCGGGCGGACCGCATCGCGCCCCGCGACGGGCTGTTCGAGCTGGACGCGTCCGCGCTGGTGGAGCCCGCCGAGCAGGATCTACTGACGGCGTACCGTGTGGCGGCCGAGCGGGCCGAGGCGCTGTCGCCGGCCGACGTCGAAGGCCTCGTGGCCGCCGTCCTGCCGCTGGCCGACCCGATCGATCGCTTCTTCGTCGACGTCATGGTGATGGTCGACGACCAGCGGATCAGGTCCGCGCGCCTGGCGCTGCTCCAGCGGATCCGCGACCTGCCGCGCCGCTCGTTCGAGGTCGCGCAGATCCCAACGACGCGGTAGATGTACTAAAATCATCGAGTTCTCGTCACCCGGGATCCGAGGGAATCGTGCTCAGCAGCGACATGATCCGTAGCGGCGCCGTCGAGGCGCTCCTCGAAGCGCTCCCCTACATCTCCCGCTACGTCGGCAAGACGGTCGTCGTGAAGATCGGGGGCAGCATTGGCCAGGACGGCACCGCGCTCGAAGACGTCGTGACGCTGGGCCGGCTGGGCGTGAAGCCGATCGTCGTCCACGGCGGCGGGCCCGTCATCTCCGAGTGGCAGGAACGGATGGGGCTGGAGACGAAGTTCGTCGACGGCCGCCGCTACACCGACGAGCAGACCCTCGACCTGGCCCGGATGGTGCTGATCGGCAAGGTGAACAGCGACCTCGTCGCCCACCTGCGCGGGCTCGGCGCCAAGGCCGTCGGGCTGTCCGGCATCGACGGCGGGCTGATCGAGGCCCGGTTGCGCGACCCGAAGCTCGGGTACGTCGGCGAGGTCGTCGACGTCGACCTTACGCCACTCCGGCTGCTGGCCGACGCGGGCTACCTGGTGGTCGTCGCGCCGTCCGCCGCCGACTCGGAGGGGCAGCCGCTCAACGTGAACGCCGACTCGATCGCCGGCGACGTTGCGCGCGCCCTCGGGACGGAGAAGCTGATCTTCTTCACCGATGTCGTCGGCGTGCTCGACGCGGACGGCCAGCTCATCTCGTCCCTGACCGACGATCAGGCCCGCGAGATGATCGCGTCGGGCGAGATCAAGGGCGGCATGATCCCCAAGGTAGAGGCGTGCATCCGCGCCCTCGACACCGTCCCGCGGGCGCACATCCTCGACGGCCGGGTGCGGCACGCCCTGCTCGGCGAGCTGTTCACCGACGCCGGCGTCGGGACCATGATCACGCGGAGCTCGTCGGCGTGACGTCCATCCGCGCCCCGCGCCACACTCGATTCAGGCGTTAGCGTCGGCTACCGTATCTGCCGGCGGCCCGCTTGCACGGCCGCCGACGTCGTGCCGCGTCACGGATTGAGGCGGGGCCTGCTCGAGTGGGGCGCCCCGCGGGAGGAAGCTGATGTCACGCTGGATCGAGCTCGAAGCGCAGCGATACATGCCCGTCGCGAAGCGCGCGCCCGTCGTGTTGGTGCGCGGCGAGGGCAGCCGGGTCTGGGACGAGGACGGCAAGGCGTACCTCGACCTCGTCGGCGGCTGGGCGGTCAATACGCTCGGCCACTCGGCGCCGGTCATCGTCGACGCGCTCACCGAGCAGGCCGCGACCCTGATCCACACCTCGAACCAGTTCTACACGGTCCCCCAGCTCGAGCTGGCCGACCTGCTGATCGAGAACTCGCCGTTCGACCGCGTCTTCTTCGCCAACAGCGGCGTCGAGGCGAACGAGGGCGCCGTGAAGCTGGTCCGCAAGTACGGCCAGCACAAGCGGAACGGCGCCTACACCGTCATCACCACCGATCACTCGTTCCATGGGCGGTCGCTGGCGATGCTGACGGCAACGGGCAAGGAGGCCTACAAGCAGGACTACGGCCCGCTGCCGCCCGGCTTCGTCAACGTCCCGTTCAACGACCTCGACGCGATCAAGCAGGCGACGAACGACGAGACGTGCGCGATCATGCTCGAGGTGGTCCAGGGCGAGGGCGGGGTGAACGTCGCGACCAAGGAGTACCTGCAGGGCGTCCGCGACTGGTGCGACCGGAACAACCTGGTCCTCGTCTTCGACGAGGTCCAGACCGGCGTCGGGCGGCTCGGGACGCTCTGGGGCTTCCAGAAGTTCGGGGTCGAGCCGGACGTGATGACGCTGGCGAAGGGGCTCGGCGGCGGGGTGCCGATCGGGGCGTTCCTGGCGAAGGAGCAGTACAGCGTCTTCACCTACGGCGACCACGGCTCGACGTTCGGCGGCAACCCGCTCGCGACGGCGGTCGCGCTGGCCGTGATGCGCGAGGTGCTGAAGCGGGACATTCCCGGCCACGTCGAGAAGGTGGGCACTCGCCTCGTCCAGAAGCTCGAGGAGCTGCGCAAGGCCCACCCCTCGATCACCGACGTGCGCGGCATGGGGC
>JALYGH010000436.1 GCA_030777205.1 Chloroflexota bacterium | reverse complement strand
CGCGTGACCCACGTCGCCGAGGTCGACCCGAGGCGCCTGAGGCGAGCAGTTCAAGGACGCAGGGAGGCGCCGCCTGCTAAGCAGGCAAGCCGACCGAGGACACCGAAATGCGACGCCGCAGGCGCCTCAGGACCCGCAGGAGGGGTCTTCGTCGGCGATCCGGAACGAGGATCCGCAGCCGCACGAGGCAACGACGTTCGGGTTGTTCACCTCGAAGCCGGCTCCCATGAAGCTCTCGGTGTAGTCGACCGTCGAGCCCTCGACGTAGCGGAGGCTCGCCGGATCCACGATCACCTGGATCCCCGCCTGCTCGAAGACGTGGTCCTCCTCGCGGCGCTCGTCGAGCGCGAGCGCGTACTGGAATCCCGAGCAACCCCCGCCGCGGACGCCAACGCGCAGGCCGGCGTCGTCGTCGGCCTCCTGGCTCTGGAGGAACTGGCTGACCTTCTCGGCGGCGAAGTCGGTGAGCGTGACCATGGCGTGGATTATATCGGCGGATCCGCCGCTACCCTGAGGGAGCGAATGCCGAGCCCGGACGAGCTGAAGGAGCGCATCGAGCAAGCCCTGCCCGGGGCGCGCGCGAGCGTCCACGACCTGACCGGCGGCGGCGACCACTTCCGCGCGGAAGTGGTCTCCGACCGCTTCGCCGGCCTGTCGCGGATCGAGCAGCACCGACTCGTCTACGACGTCTTCGGCCCCGACATCGGCGGGCCGATCCACGCGCTCTCACTCAAGACCTCGACCCCGGAGGGGACGACACCGTGACCAACGACGAAATCCGCGACTTCATCAAGCAGGCCATCGACGAGAACCGGGTCATGCTCTTCATGAAGGGCACCCCGCACGCGCCCGCGTGCGGCTTCTCGGCGCGCACCGCCGCGATCCTCAACACGCTGAACGTCGAGTACGCGGCGCTCGACATCCTGCCCGACCCGCGCATCCGCCAGGAGCTGTCGGCGCTCTCGCAGTGGCCGACGATCCCGCAGCTGTTCGTCGACGGCAAGCTCGTCGGCGGCTGCGACATCGTCACGGAGATGTACGAGTCGGGCGAGCTCGCCGGCGTGCTCGGCGTCGAGCAGCCGGCCGCCGAGGAGGCGCCCGAGACGCCCCAGTCCGCGCCCGCGCAGCAGGGTCCGATCGGGCTCGAGAACCGGCTCGGCTAGCGCTCGGCGGCGGTCAGGCCGCCGCCGACGGCGGCATGCCGTCGGCGCGCGCCGGCGGCGGCGTCGAGGGCACGGCGCCGATCGGCGTGCCGTTCTTCAGCCACTGGTCGATCTGGCCGCCGATGTCGGCCAGGTTGGCGATCCGGACCCGCTCGTGCGTGCGCAGGTTCTCGAGCATCGGCTCGCCGTCGGGCTCGCGCACGTGGACGATGAAGGTGTGTCGTCGGAGGGCCATGGCGCACCGTAACCCCGGTCCCCGGCGGAGCGCAATACCCGGCGCTCAACGTACGCTCAACAAACGCGCAAATGTCGCATCCGGAGCGCTTTTCGTAACGGAGATCAGACAGGCTGGCCGGCGAGGATCCGCGCCTGGAGCACCGAGGTCGCCTCGGCCGGCTCGACGCCGAGCTCGTCGATCAGGGTGCGGCGGCACTCGAGGTACTGGCGCAGCGCGTGCCCGGTCCGCCCGGCGCGCGCGTAGGAGGCCATCAGCTCGCGATGGGCGTGCTCGTTGAGCGGGTCGAGGTCGACCAGCTCGCGTGCGGCCTGGATCGCCGCTGCGTGGTCGCCGGCCGCGGAGTAGGCCTCGACGAGCGCCCCGAGCAGCTCGATGTAGCGGTCGACGATCCGCTCCCGCCACGCGACCGCCCATTCCGCGTAGCGATCCTCGGGCAGCGGCTCGCCGCCCCACAGCGCGTGCGCGCGCTCGATCAGCGCAAGCCGCGAGGGGCCGCGGTCGGCGAGCGCGGCGCTCGCGACGGCGTCGAACTCGTCCACGTCGATCAGGTCCTGGTCGCCGAGCTGGAGCACGTACGAGCGGTCGACGACCTCGATCGTCGACTCCTCGCGCCCCGGCGGATCGAGCACCTGGCGCGCCCGTGAGACCGCCACCTGGAGGTTGCGCCGCGCCGCCGCCGCCGAGCGGTCGGGCCAGAACGCCTCGAACAGCAGGTCCTCCGGAACGAGCGATCCTCGATGGACGAGCAGGAAGCGGACCAGCCGCGCCGTCAGCGGCCTTCCCCACGCCGTCTCGTCGACGACCCAGGCGCCGCGGCGGATCGAGAACCTGCCGAGCATCGAGACGACGAGCGGCGGCGCCGTGGCGGCGAGCCCCTGCGCGGCGGCCCGCGCCGCCGTCTGGACGCCCTCGTCGGGGTCCTGCTCGAGCGCCTTCAGCTTCACGAGCGCATCGGGATGGCCGGAGGCGAGCGCCGGTCCGACGGCGGCGCGGCGGACGGCCGGCACCGGGTGGTCGGCGAATGGGATCAGCGC
>JALYGH010000435.1 GCA_030777205.1 Chloroflexota bacterium | reverse complement strand
CGCCGCCTCGCCCGCGACTACGAGCGCCTGCCCCAGACCCTCGCTGGCCTGCATTTCCTCGCCTTCGCCCTCCTGATGCTCGCGCGCTTCGCCACCCTCCTGGCTCAGGGTGCATAACACGCTCTAGGATTAGGATCAGGCCTTGACGGCGCCGCCGGTCAGGCCGCGCGCCAGCTGCTTCTGGACGGCTAAGCCGAACATGAGCACCGGGACCATGATGATCGCGCTGCTCGCGTAGAGGCGGCCCCAGAGGATCGCGTTGTCCGTGATGAAGCCGCCGATGTACGGCGTGACCGTCCGCGCGTTGTCGGTCGTGAGGACGAGCGAGAACAGGAACTCGTTCCAGGCGAGCAGGATCACGAAGATCGCCGTGGCGGCCAGGCCGGGCGCGGCGAGCGGGAGCACGACCTGGCGCAGCGCCTGCAGCCGCGAGGCGCCGTCGATCAGGGCCGCCTCCTCCAACTCGACCGGGATGTCGAGCAGGAAGCCCCGCATCATCCAGATCACGAGCGGCAGGCTGAACGTCAGGTAGGCCAGGATCATCCCGACGTGCGTGTCCAGCAGCTCGAGATTCCGGAATAGGACGTAGATCGGGATGATCAGCACGATCGGTGGCACTAGCCGAGTCAGCATTACCCCGACCAGCATGCCGGTACGCGCGCGAGGGTAGAAGCGCGTCAGGGCGTAGGCGGCGGCCGATCCGAGCGACAGCGAGAGCGCCGTCGTGCCGAGGGCGATCGCGGCGGTGTTGAGCAGGTAGCGCGGGAACGGGCTGATGCCGGTGCCGGCCTGCTCCTCGGTCACCGTCTCCAGCTCGGTCGGGACCTTCATGCCCAACACGACCTCGTAGTTGTGGAGCGTCGGCATGAAGACCCATTGGGGTGGCATCGCGAAGACCTGGGCCGGCTCCTTCACCGAAGACATCAGCAGCCAGACGACCGGAAAGAGTGTGAACACCATCCAGATGCTCAGGATGACGTACGCGGCGACGTCCCCCCATTTGACTCGGTGACGGCGGCGAGCCGCCATCGCCGGCAGCACCCCTGTCCGCGTGTCAGTTACGGCGACCATGCTCGTCTCCTCGTTGTGCCCGGCGACGTCCGTACACCCATGCTCCGCCGGAATCCGGCCCGGCGATCACTCATGGGAGGCTCGGATGCCGACGACCTTAATGATGATCGCGCTCCAGATCAGCGAGATGGCGAACAGGATGTACGAGATCGCCGAGGCGTAGCCGACCTGGAAGCCCTGGAACATCCGGTTGAAGATGTGGAACGAGATCGTCTCGGTCATCCGGCCCGGTCCGCCGCCGGTGGTGGCGTAGACGAGGTCATAGACGCGGAGCAGCTCGTACGAGCGAAACAGCAGGATGACCAGGATGAGTGGGCGCAGCAGCGGGATCGTCAGGTACCAGAGCTGCTGCCACTTGCTCGCGCCGTCGATGCTGGCCGCCTCGAACGGCTCGTCGGGCAAGCTCGCCAGCCCGGCCGAGAGCACCAGGACCGTGAACGAGGTCGTGTGCCAGACGTCGACCAGGACCATCGAGGCCAGCGCGGTGCGCGGGTCGTTCACGAAGTTCACCGCCCCGAAGCCGAGCAGGCGCAGGAAGTAGTTGATGATCCCCCAGTCGAGGTTGAGCATCAGGCGCCAGTTCAACCCGATCACGACTGGCGTCAGCATCAGCGGGATGATCACGATCGTGCGGATCAGGCCGCGGAACAGCACGATCCGGTGCAGCAGCAGGGCGATGCTGAACCCGATGACGAACTGGAGGGAGAGAGAGATCAGGGCGAAGGTGACGCTGACGCCGAAGCTCCCCCAGACGCGCGCGTCCAGGAGGATCAGCGCGAAGTTGTCGAGGCCGACGAAGCGCGGCGGACGGGTGATGTTGTAGGCGTGCAGGCTAAGCCAGAAGCTATAGGCGAGCGGGTAGGCGAACACAAGCACGAGCGCGACCAGCGCAGGCCCGAGCAGGAAGTGCGGCAGCCAGCGGTCGGGGAGCGACCAGGAGCCCCCCGCGGCCGACCGGCCGGGGAGGGGCGAGCGGTCGAGGTAGTGCCATTGCGACCCTCGTCGGTGCGTAAGGCGGGCGGGCGACCGGCGGCAGGTCGCCCGCCCGCGCGGGTGCGGGAGGACGGACGGGCGCGCTAGACGCGGACGCCCTGCTCCTTGAGGTACTGGATTGCCTCGTCGTTCGCCGCGGACAGGCCCTCCTTGGGCTGCTCCTGACGTGACCAGATGGCGCTGGTGTGGGCAGCCAGGATGGTGTTGTAGACGTAGTTGTATTGCTCGAGCGGCGGGTACGGATGCTGGAGCTGGAGCACCTCGTTCAGCGCCGCGAACTGCGGATTCTTTTCGAGGACGGCCTTGTCGGTCAGCAACGACCCACGGCCGGACGAGCCGCCGCCATTGGTCACGTAGTCGCGGGCGATCTCCTGACTGGAGAACCAGGCGCAGTAGGCGAACGCCTCCTTCTGGTTCTTGCTGTAGGCCGAGACGCCGATTCCGTGCAGCGAGGGATGGAAGCGGACGACCTTGCTGCCTTGCTCCTGGAAATACGGGAGCATCGCGAAGCCGAGCTTGCCGGCTGTCTCGGGCGACTTGCTCGCGTCGAGGAAGGTCGGCGCGGCGGCGTTCCACTGGAAGGCGGTGACCGCTTTGCCGGTCTGGAAGCCGGTCAGGACGTCCGGATACTCGTAGCCGACGGCGCCCTCGCTGACGTACTTCTGCTTGTAGATGAGGTCCGTCATGAGCTGGGCCGCCTCGACCATCATCGGGTCATTGAAAGTGGGGCGGACACCGTCGAAGATCTGGCCGCCCCTGGCCCAGCCAGGCATGACGATCTGGTGGTTCGAGTGGGCGCCCTTCTTCGCGCCGAGCAGGAGCGGGAAGACGTCGGTCATGCCGTCCTTCTGGAGGCCCTCCTGGATCGTCTTCAGGTGACCCAGGTAGGTCTCCCAGTCGTACCCTTCGAGCGGCGGCTCGGGGACGCCGTACTTCTGGAGCAGATCCTTGCGGTAGTTGAACAGCAGGCCGCTGGCCTCCTGGACCATCAGCATCTGCTCACCTTCGTAGCTGAAGATGTCGCGCAGCGCCTTGGGGAAGTCGTCGTTGTTGTACGCCTCGGCGTCGAATAGTTCCTTGTCCTGCATGAACTCCGAAAGTGGGACGAAGAAGCCGGCCGGGCCGCTGCCGAGGAAGCGATGGCCGTTGTCGTGAAGGACGTCCCAAGCGCTCGTCTTGGCCTGCATGCCGGCCAGCCACTTGGCGTCGTAGGCGTCGCCGCGGCCGCCCTCCTCGACGCGGACCTGGACCTTGCCCTGGGTGTACTCGGTGAACTTCGGCGCCAGGCGGGTATGCGCGTCCGCTTCCAGGCCGCTGAAGATGATGACCGTGATGGTCGTGCTGTTCAGGCCGCCCGCCGCGGCCAGCGGGCTGACCTGCCGGCCGGTCGCGCCGGGGGCGGCCGGCTTGGCGGCCTCGGCCGGCTTGGAC